>JBCDFI010000132.1:0-11349 GCA_039178155.1 Cyanobacteria bacterium P01_H01_bin.105 | reverse complement strand
CGCGGATACCATGGCCATACGAGGGGGGCGCTGAGTGCGACGGCTCAAGCGGAACGCAAGCTTAAGTATGAACCATTGGTGCCAGGTTTTTTTCATGTGAGCCCGCCCTATTACTATCGGTTTGGCGATGGACTCTCAGAGGACGCATACAACGCGGCCTGTCTGCGTGAGCTGGAGCAGACCATTCTCTATGAGGGGGCTGAATCTGTTGCGGCGGTAATTGTGGAGCCAATTATCTCGGGGGGGGGTGTAATTGTGCCACCTGAGGGGTATTTGCGAGGAGTGCGAGAGATTTGCGATCGCACTGGCATCCTCTTGATTTACGACGAAGTCGTCAACGGATTTGGCCGCACCGGAAAAATGTTTGGTCACCAGCACTGGGGCGTAGAACCTGACATTATTTCCTTTGCTAAGGGACTGACCAGCGGCTATATGCCTCTTTCTGCCACAGTGGTCAAGCAGTTTATCTTTGAAGCGTTTTTAGATGACCCCGGCAGCGACAGTCATTTTCGCCATGTGACCACCTATGGCGGCACCCCCGTCTGTACTGCCGTCAGCCTGAAAAGTATCGAAATTCTAGAGAGAGAAAACCTGTGTGAGCGAGCAGCTGAGATGGGTGAGTATCTGCTGAGCAAGCTGCAGCGGCTACTCGAGCATCCCAACGTGGGGGATGTGCGAGGTAAAGGATTACTCCTGGGTGTGGAGCTCGTAAAAGATAAGGTCAGCAAAGTGCCTTTAGAAAGTGATGCTGTGGCCTCAGTTACTAAATATTGCATGGGTAAACAGGTGATCATTGGTCGCAATACCAATACGATTCCTGGTTTTACCAATGTATTGATTTTGGCTCCACCGTTGGTGATGAGTCGAGAAGAAGCCGATCGTTTAGCAGATACTCTCTGCGATGCGGTGTTTGCTTTGCCAAGTTCCTGACGTTGTTTATATCTCTCATTTGGAATCAATACCCATGAAAAAAACACTGCTTAGGCTCAGGTACTATTTCTATGGTTTAGTCTTTCTGCTAACCTTTCTACCCCAGGTTGCTTTTGCCCAGGACGATGCTGCCTCAGTCGGTTTTTTAGGTTCCATTGAAGCCGGTGTGCAAAGCGTGGTGGATGTTCTCAACTTGATCTTTTACTTTAAGATCGGTGGAGAAAATGGTATGCCATTTATTGTTCTTTGGTTAGTAGTTGGCGCTATCTTTTTTACTTTCCGGCTTAAGTTTATCAATGTTCGTGCCTTTAAGCATGCCATTGATGTAGTGCGAGGAAAATATGACAGCGAGGAAGACGAAGGTGATGTCTCTCACTTTCAGGCACTAGCGGCAGCGCTGTCGGGAACCGTGGGTATTGGTAACATTGCTGGCGTTGCGATCGCGATTCGTCTCGGGGGTCCAGGAGCCGCATTTTGGATGACCATGGCAGGCTTTCTCGGCATGTCGAGTAAGTTTGCCGAATGTACCCTGGGTCAAAAGTATCGTGTGATTAAGCCAGACGGCACCGTGGGCGGTGGTCCTATGTATTATCTATCCCGTGGCTTGTCGGCCATGGGACTGGCCCCAGTGGGTAAAGCGCTGGCGGTCATTTTTGCCGTATTCTGCGCTATTGGCAGTCTGGGTATTGGCAATATGTTTCAGGCCAACCAAGCCTTTGCCGCTGTTTCAAATGTCTTACCGTTTCTCAATGGCCTGAGTTGGTTGTTCGGGATTATTTTGGCATTAGTTGTTGGCTTAGTTATTTTAGGGGGTATTGAGCGAATTGGGGCCGTTGCTGGTGTGCTGGTTCCTGCCATGGCCGTCATTTATGCTATTGCCTGTTTTTGGGTCATGCTAGTCAAGCTGCCTGAAGTGCCAGGGGCAATTGGCACCATCCTTACCACCGCCTTTAACCCCGAAGCGGTTGCCGGTGGAGCGGTCGGTGCCATTGTTATTGGCTTTCAGCGAGCAGCTTTCTCCAATGAGGCTGGCTTAGGTTCAGCGGCCATTGCCCACTCTGCCGCTAAAACAGATGAACCCATCCGAGAAGGGATTGTTGCTTTGCTAGAGCCCTTTATCGACACCATGTTTATCTGTAATCTAACGGCCCTGGTTATTGTTCTCACCGGAGTCTATGCCGATCCGACTGCAGCAGACCTGAATGGAGCCCAACTGTCTGCTGCATCGTTTGAAACAGTGATTAGCTGGTTCCCCTATGTGATTGCGGTTGCTGGCTTTTTGTTTGCCCTGTCCACCATGATTTCTTGGAGTTATTATGGCCAACAGTCATGGGCTTATCTCTTTGGTGATAGCACAGTCAACATTTATAAGGGCATCTTTTTGTTTTGTGTCTTTGTCGGTTCGGTGGTCAACCTAGGTCCTATCCTTGATTTTAGCGACATTATGGCCCTGGCCATGTCATTGCCTAATCTGTTGGGTTGCTTCTTGATGTCAGGACTGATTGCTCGGGAGTTGACCAGCTACATGAATCGCCTAAAGTCGGGCGAAATGTTGCCAGAGCCTCAGGTAGCCCCAGAAACTGTTTTGCGGAGGTAAACGAGATGAGCTGGCTCAAACGAAAATCTGTTCTCATTCCGATCAATTTTTCTGACCTTTCCTATCAGGCCTTAGGACCTGCCAAAGAGCTGGTTGATGATGTTTCAGCGCTGAAGCTAATCCATGTGCTTTCACCGCTACATCCAGCCGATCCGGCAGCTATGTGGGATACAGTCAGCGATGAGGATCGAAAACAAAAAGTAAAAGCCTTTGTCCAGGGTAAGCTGAGCGAACTTGGATATGAGGACATCCACACTGAAGTCATTACTGGTGATACTACTTCAAAAATCATCGACTATGCCCAAGAAATAGACGCAGACCTAATTGTGATGCCGACCCATGGACGCAAAGGCGTGAGTCGATTTCTAATTGGTTCTGTCGCTGAACAAGTAGTCCGTTTGGCTCACTGTCCTGTCCTTATTCTCAAGTAAGCGACTCTGTTTTTAGAGCAAAATTTTGCAATTAAGCCTGTAATTCGATAAACAGGATTGATTCAATAGTTAGGGTAAGCACTTTACTTCGAGGGGTGTTTACCCTTTTATTTTGACTAATATTTGCCTGTAGACGTACTACAAATTAGTTGACATTTGCCAAGTTTGAGTTTGGCAATTTTTTATCTGTCTATTGGGTTGACAGTTTTCTCGTCTAAGTTTTTTAATTTTTGGTGAAACTATATCAGTAACGATGAAAGCCCCTCACTGGTTACGAAATTTTGCCCTGTTTCTAGGCGGTGCCTCTCCGCTAATGTTAAGTATGCCTGCCGCTTTAGCCGCAGATGATGTCACGCTATCTTATGGACTGTTGGAGCTTTCAGTATCGGTTTCATCGTTAGAAGCTTACGCCTACGACAATCAGGTCGACGATGAGCTAGCGTTTTACCTAAAGTTTTTAAGCGAACAGGAGCGCGTCGATTTTCGAGAGGTTTTGACCGCGCCGCTTGAGGTAGCGCCTGTGACACTTTCCCAAGTGCTCTATGAACCCCTGGGGGAGATTTGGCTACAGCGGATGGGAGAAGTGCTACAAACCGATGCGCGACAAAATGGCGCACGGGGACTGCGGGGGGCTTTGATTTTGGCCGCTGATGATGAGGAAGGGCTGACATTATTGAATGTAATGCGCCGATTTCCGACGCCGACGTTGCGGATTAATTCGGTCGAGATTTTGGACGTGGTGGATACGGTAGTGGAACTGTTGGAGCAGACAGAAACTGCGATCGCAACCCTGCAAACCCAAACCAGAACCGAAATCGCATCCGCAGACCCCATCGACTTTACTCAACAATCCGACCTAACCCAGGCTGGCCCCTTTTCCTGGCAGACCCAAACCCTAGAGCTACAAGATACCCGGCGAGATAGCGTCAGCATTGGTGTCCCAGCCCGCACTTTTCCAGTAGATCTCTATCTGCCAGAGCAAGATACTCCAGCACCGTTGGTGGTACTTTCCCATGGTTTTGCCGCTAGCCGCACCAATTTTATCGATATCGCCGAGCATTTAGCCAGCCATGGCATTGCGGTTGCCGCCATCGAACATCCTGGCAGCAACCGACAACAGTTCGAGAATCTGCTCGCAGGTAACGCCACTGCCGCCATGGCTCCCAACGAATTTGTTGATCGTCCTCAAGATATTTCCTATCTGTTGGACTATATCGAAACCCAAAATCAAGGTGCCCTAGCCAACCGATTTGACCTTAACAAGATCGGTGTCATGGGACATTCCTTTGGTGGCTATACTGCCCTGGCTCTAGCCGGTGCTCAGCTAAATGTCGAACGACTCCAGACCCATTGCACAACCGAGCTAGCCGACTCGGTTAATATCTCAGTACCGCTCCAGTGTTTAGCCCTCGAAAGTCAGTTTGAACAACCCCTTTACGATGAGCGCATCAAAGCAGCCTTTGTCTTTAATCCATTCACCAGTTTGATATTTGGAGAAGAGGGATTGAGCCAGTTACAAACACCGGTATTAATGGTAGCAGGCAGTGACGATCCGTTTGCTCCGGCCCTAGCAGAACAAATTCAGCCGTTTACCTGGCTAACACCGTCAGACAAATATTTGGTGCTGATGCAGGGCGGTCGCCACAACTATGTCCAGTCCGATGACCTACCCGATGAGCTATCTGGCCCGGACCCCAGCCGTGCCCGTGAATATCTTAAAACCCTAGGACTGGCGTTTGTGCAAACCCATGTGGTTGGACAGTCGGACTATCGTCAATTTTTGCAAGCAGACTATGCTCGCCACCTGAGTCAGGAGCCATTGCCGTTGACCCTGGTGCAAGATTTGTCACTAGATCCTGTGGAGGAAGATTCTGTATTAGAAGAGCCTGCGGCAGATGCGGTGGTAGAAGAGCCGATGGTAGCCCCCTAGCTGACCTCCGGCGGATAGGTACACCTCAGAGCAAGGATGGTTGATAATAGAAAGCGTTGTCAAAACGTTGATCCATTATGCCTGTACCCACTAATCTAGCGACTCTGGATGGCGCACCTTTGTCTCCAGATGCGATCGCAAATAAAGTCGTTTTATTCGTTAACGTTGCCAGTGCCTGTGGTTTAACCCCTCAGTACAGCGGTTTAGTAGAACTTGATAAGGCATATGGCCCCAAAGGCCTGGTCGTTGTAGGCGTGCCTTGTAACCAATTTGGCGCACAGGAACCCGGCACCGCCGATGAAATCAAGGACTTTACTAAAACTAAGTACGATGTAGACTTTACACTGCTTGAAAAGCAGGATGTCAATGGTCCTAACCGCAGTCCTCTATATCAGTTTTTGGTTGGCGAAGGCGAAGATATCGGCTGGAACTTTGGCAAATTTGTAGTTGGCCGCGACGGTGAAGTTGTTGCTCGCTTTGACCCCAAAACTCCCCCCGATGCTCCTGAGCTAAAGTCAGCTATTGAGAAAGCTCTATAAGCCTAAAAGCTGAATCACATCGCCAGCCCCTCTGTTCTAGTCAGGATGGAGGGGCTCTATAATAGACCAACAATGCGAGAAATTTCACTACGACAGTGCCGCTATAAAAGTACCCCTCTGGGTAATTTCAATAGTCTGATAACTGGATAAGATCGTGTCACCTAGCCTGTCAGCTGAGCTGGTGTCAATGAAGTCTTATGTCTGAACAAACTCCTCCACCTCCATCAATAGAAAAAATTGACGCCCTACTGCAACAGGTCTATAAAAAAATTGGTGCGCCGAACACATCTGAGATTGAAGATAGGGTACAGCATGAGTTGTCCAAGTCAATTGTGCTCTTGCAGAGAATTAAACGCTGTTTGATTCGGGCACAGTACAACGAACATCAGATGCATGTGGCTCAGCTAGAGTCAATTATTATTGGATTAGAATCTGCGATCGCAGTTCTCCTAGAAGTCCCCTACGAACTTCACTTTGCCCGTCGGCTGCGTCGGGATGCAGAATTTGCCGTGCGTGAATATGAAAACCCATTGGCAGGTCGCATTATCAACACATTTAAATATGTTTTATATGAATCAAGTACACCGGTCAAAGTGTTTGCCGGATTGGCAATGAGTCTACCGGTAGCATTGACAATCGGATTGTCTGTCCGCATGCTTCCTTACCAAGATATGGTCAGGGATTATGTCGTCAAACCCTTAGTGAGTCAGGAGTGTACTATTATTGGGCCACCCATCCCAAACTGCGAAGCCTTAGCAACAGCACGAGCTAACGAGAATCTTGCCATATTGGCCAGCGTGGCTTTTGCAGGCGCATTGGGCGGCATTACTAGCACGCTGTCTCGGATTCGAGAATACCGAAATGACGACTATACCGATACGGTACTGCCTGTTTACATTGGTTTGACTCGCCCCTTTGTTGGTGGAGCATTTGGCATCTTATTGTTTGTGTTACTGAGTTCTAAGTTGTTGCCCTTACAAGTGGGTGATGATAGCGATGATACACTCAAAAAATGGTATGGGTTTATAGCAATAGCCTTTGTCGCTGGCTTTAGCGAGCGCCTGGTCAAAGATATGATCAGCCAAACAGAAAAGCGATTTTTGCCAGAGATGTCGCAACTTGAGACGGCATTCAAAAAAGAGGTTAAACGAAAAGGTACTCGTATATCGAAAATCTGAAGATTATAAAATCTTCGTTTCTTAGTTAGAGAAAATATCGAGTTGACATAAATAAACAACAGAAAGATAAAACTTTAGTCTAATGCTTAATCACGAAATTTTTGCTAGTACACAACATCTTCCATTTGGAAGTTAGAGCATTTCTCGATTGCATTGATGTTAATGAAAATTAACTTTAGATCGCTACATATATATTAGTAACAATAGAGACATCATGTCTGTAAAACTTCTGGTATCGTATGTCTAACATATTAATAAGTTAGGTTCTATGTCTAGTATTCAAGTTGGCGTTCGGGTTCCCCCACATCTTCATAAAGAACTAGAGAATCATGCTGCAAAGATGGAGGCTTCAAAGTCTGAGATTATTATTAATGCTTTAGCTCGTTATCTTGAATGTACTGAGGATATTCCACTGAATCAGAGAGTTGCTGCTCTGGAAGCCCAGGTCAAAAATCTAAGTACTTTGATGAAATAATTGGTCGTTGATTTATAAAAAGAGGTACATCAATGGACGATCATCAAAGACTTGCTGACCTTAAGGATCTTTTGGAATTACTCTATGAAAAACTGGGTGAATTTGAAAAAGATCTAATTATTAATGCTAATCAATCTGCCAAGTTTGAAATGAAACAAAGAATTAAACGGGAAGTTTTACCTGATATTCGTCGATATGAAACCGAATACTGGAATTTATACCCCTCTGAGTCAATCATAGTGTCTAGTCAAGATGCTGAAACACATTTGTCTCAAATTGAGAAAGCTGTTTGGGATATAGAACATATTCCATCTACTAAATACCCTGAAGCATTAATGCCATTACTGAAAGAAATTCGCGATCTTTTAGATGAGGATGATAAGTCTGCATCAGCTAAGCTGAAGGTCGCACTACCGCTAATACCTTCAATTGCATCATATGAGTTAGAAATGAATACAGAGAAGGTAATGTATCAAGTTTGGAAGTCACTCATACGTCTCATTCGGAAATAAAACGTGTTAAGGAAGGAACGGCTAGAAACGAGACTGGAAAAGCTAAAAGAAGCACTTAATAATTGGCAAGATAGACTTGTCAACCTTGAGTTTGAGAAATCAATAACTTCAAACGTCAATGTGAAGTTTGATTTGGAGAAACAGATTAAAATTTGTGATAAGGAAATCGAAATAGCAAAAGACAGGATTGAAGATTTTGAGAAAGAATTTCTGCAAGTAAGTGAAGGGAAAACACCTAAATCACCTGATGAAACACCAGTTTTAGTTCCAACTGATTTGCGACCATATGCTGAGAAACTAGATGGTTGGAAAAAAACTGACTACAAAGATAGACTTCAGCTTCTATCTAGACAGGAATTACAAGCCTCAATAAGTTGGGTAGAAAATCATGAAGTAGATATTAGCGATATTGACAAAATTTTTCTAATAAAAAGTATAGTCTGGAATGCTAAAAGAACAGAAAAAAATATTTCCTGTCAGCAATGGAAAGGCAATGAGGCTTTAATAAAGCCACCCTTTCATAAAGCTTTAAATACATGGTTGTCTTCTGATAGAAAGAAGAAAAATTTTCTATTAAGCAGTGACTTTCTTCGGAAAACAATTGCATGGGCAGATGCCAATAACTTAAATTATAAAGAGCATAGCTTTTTGGTTAATAGTATTATTGAAAATATGGACAAAACTCAAGCAATATCTGAAAATGAAAAGGTAGAAGTTTCTTCTTTTATTCAAAAGAATTGGCAAAATTTAAAATCCAAAACAGACAATCCCTATACTGTCTTTTATGAATTGATTTCTTGGACAGGGTGTCAGCCTTTTCTTACTCAAAAAATTTGCGAAATTATTTTTGAAACTGAATCTAAAATATCGAAAGGAGAGGAAAGTCACAGGGTGATATCAATCGTAGAAAAATATTTTAATAAAGATTCTGAAAATCAAGAAATAGCTCAACATTTTCAGCGCTTTTACTCTCTAATTCTTGATGATGAAAATCATGATTCCTTCTGGCTGCTGTTTTGCTACAGAAGAATATTGAAAAACCAAGAAATTGAGAGCATTGATACTCAAGCTAGCATCAATTTCCTGAGAACCTCTGGTTTGATTGTGAGTGAGCATGACAGATTTAGAGTCCATAATCCTATCTATCAATCTATTTTTAATGAAGAATGGATTGAACATAACATTGTTTTCCTGCGTCCTTACTCTCAAAAGCTTCTGAACTGGATAGATTCTCAATGTCAAGACAATACTCAGTTGTTGAATAAGAGTGAAACGCAAGATGCTATTTTGTGGATGCAGGAGAATCATATAAACCCAGCAAAGTTAGAGAATAAATTTCTTGCTTACTCTATGGAACTATAGTTCTGATAGGGTAATACTTTTAATTTTATTGTTGACTAACAACATCACAATGCTATGGATTTTCGAGAAATTTCTGATGGCTTTATAGATGAAAATTCTAAACAAGGGCTAGTAAGTAATCCCGCTTCTGTTATATTTCATGTGCGTTCTTGGACTAAAAGTGACTTGTATCTAGCCAATCTGATTCTTCAACTTATTTTAAAGGATAACTTTGAGATTTCTAGTGGAGCAGAAGAAAGTAGAGTTGCAGAGTTTGTGAAAACACACATCGTACAGAATTGGGAATCTCAAGCAGCAGCGACATACCTGAATACGATTCGAGATAAAATTCTTGATAATTCTCAAAGAACTAAGATTTTACTAAAGCTACACGATATTTTAAGTCTAGAAGAAGTTCAAGCAGATGAAAGTTTAGAAGTCCAGACTTTAGTGTCGTCTACGCTAGTAGTCGTTGATGGGGGAAAGTTAAAAGTTCTCAATCCCATATATGAAGCTGTCTTTAGCAGAGAATGGGTAGAAGGAGAATTAAACTCTATACCTACTGGAGTTTCTAGCTCTGGAGATGATCCGCCATCGGTGGTTCCTGTATGGAAAACTTGGATGAGCCAAGCATCACCTTATCTCAATTTTCGCTTTTTATCTTCTGTTATTGCTGGTCTTCTTTTTTTGATAGCTATTCCTTTCATCTTGCCGTTACGACTAAGCGATTCTTCTCCTAATAATGGTGGTGGTGGTGGTGGTGGTGGTGGCGATAAAGTTGTTAAGCAACTGCCTGTCTCAGTGCCAGGGCAAATCAGCATTGGCGAAAGAGAGTTGATAGAAAAAGAGCAGATTGGCGAAGAAAAACAAGAATTTCGAGATGCAAAGAAAAAAGGAATCGAAGCGTTAACTAAAAAAGATTATAACGAAGCAGCTAGTCAATTTGATAAGGCTCTGCAGGCATTTCCCAATGCACCGGAGACTCGAATTTACTTAAATAATGCTGTTATTGAAGCCAAAAACCAAAGAAGCTACACAATTGCGGTAGTAGCTCCTATTGCTGATGATCTAGATGCAGCACAGGCAATGTTGCGTGGAGTAGCTCAGGCTCAAAATGAAATTAACCAGGCTGATGGAATTAATGGAGTATACCTTAAAGTAGCTATTGCAGATGATGGAGGAGACCTTGAGACAGCTAAAAAGGTTGCTTCAGAGCTAGGAGGTAATGGTGAGATCTTAGGCGTAGTAGGTCACTATTACAGTGGCTTAACGATAGAGACTGCATCGATTTATCAAGAAAAAAGACTACCCATTATCTCTCTAAGCTCTTCTGTTTCAATCTCCGGTTTGAGTAATTATATTTTTCGAACCAGCCCTAGTGATGATGTCACAGCAGAAAAATTAGCCGAGCATATGCTAACCAAATGGGATGATAGAAAAAGAGTAGCCATTTTCTATGACTCTCAAAGTTCCTATAGCATATCTCTCAAAGATGAGTTTGAAAAATTCGTTAAAGATTTGGGAGGAGAAGTAGTTAGCTCATTTGATTGGCCTAAGACTAATAATCAACATAAGAAACTATTTGATCAGGCAATTGCCGAAGAAGCACAAGTGCTGATGTTAGTGCCATCTAGCGCTTCTCAAACTGAGCATAATGTGGTTGAAATAGCTGAATTAAATAATGAAAGTGGAGCTAATCTTAAGCTTATGGGGGGAGATGTTGCGTATTCGTCAGAGATTCTTAAAAAATCACATGGTACTGATTTCTTAGGTATGGTTGTTGGAGCTTTTTGGGATATTGATACAGCTAGAAATCGAACCTTTGTTGATAACTCACAACGTCTTTGGAATGCTGATGTGAATTGGATTACAGCAATGTCTTATGATGCTGCGAAGGCGTGGATAAGAGCACTTGAGATAGAAGCTTCACAAGAGAATAGTATTGTGCCTAATCGTGCCAAGCTTCAAGAAATTCTTAATTCCTCAGATTTCACAGTGTCTGATGGAGCCTCTGGAGAGATTTCTTTTGCTCGTTCAGGTGACCGAGAAAATGCCTCAGTGCAATTAGTAGAAGTCGTACAGGGTGATATTACTTCAACACAGTATGATTTCAAGCCAGTTCAAGATTAGCTAGTGATACTGCCTTTAGTGTTTCTTGACTTTTATCTTATAGTTACTCATCAGCCTTCACTTGCTCAAAGAGTCTCTACTATGTCAATAAACGAATTATCCCGATTCCAAAAAGTAGAAAAGTTACCTTGTTTCTTTATTGGAATGCCTGACACTAGCCTAGATGTTAGTATAATCCATTGTCTGAGGCAATTGCTTAGAACTCCATACCAAAATTTCCTCAGCTCATTTTAACAGACACTTTTATCATCTCTGGGTGTTTATTGTAAGAATTTAATGCACTAGT
>JBCDFI010000131.1:0-11392 GCA_039178155.1 Cyanobacteria bacterium P01_H01_bin.105 | reverse complement strand
TAGCACAGCTGCAGCTTTATCACCGGCAGTACACTCATCAGGGAAATGATCTGACGGCCGACTATCGAGCTATTCGTTGGCTTGTTGAGCAAGAGCACATTACGTTTGACCAAGCAGGTCAGTTTATTCGTGCCCTAGCTGTAACTACCATCACGTCTCTGTTAAGGGTGAGCCGAGGCAGCTATGAAGTTAATAGCTTTAGCAACATTATTGACTATCCAGCCTTTTGTACCTTAGACATTCGGACATTGGTTGAGCAATGTCATCAAGAGACAGCCGCACTTTCATCAAAACGTGAGGCTACTCCTAATAGCGCAATGACTATGCCTAAAAGCAGCAAAGTGATTGAGCAGCTGGCTAGTCCAGAAGATGACATTAAGGCATTGCTCCAGCAGGCATCTCCTAGCTCATTTGAGTCGTCTTTAAAGGCTCTTAGTCCCGATACATTCAACTCGGCTCAGTCAGCTAAGAGCGGTGCTGCTGCTTCCTATCAGTTGGTTTGTATTGACTCTGATAATCAGTCTCTTGGGGAGCTACGTGAGTTTCTAGAAGATACTGTCTTCTCGATCACGTCGGTGGATGATGTGGCTACAGCAGTGGCAGATTTAGCTAAGTGTCAGCCTGATTTGATTATGCTGACGACGGCTATGGATGGCTTAGATGGCTTTGATTTTTGTGCCCATCTTCGTCGCCACCCACAGTATAAGGATGTTCCTATCATTCTGTTGGCCAGGAAGACTAGCATTATTGGTCGTATTCGAGCCAAACTGTGTGGTGCTTCCTTCTATATCAGTAAGCCGATCAATCGGACTAAGCTGATGGTGAAGCTATTTACTCTACTGGTATAGTTCACCCGTTTTGGTTTGTGGTGTAAATCTGAAGCTTAAAAGATGAATCCCAAAAAGGCTGGCTCTAGGGCCAGCCTTTTCTGTCTAGTGGGAAAGCTTGGCTAGTGTCAATCTAGTTTTCCTTCTCAGCTAACGGGGCAATCAACGGGTCACCTAAGAGGAGTCCAACTCGTCAGTTGCTCTTGGGCATGATGATGGGCCGTATTGTGCTCTACAGGCTCTATTGAGTGAAAGTGATTATAGTCAACAATGGAACGACCTTCATCACTAGTAGAAATAATATCTACAAATTTATGGTTCCAGTAGATGTCATAAGCACTAAATGAGTGGCGAGCATGAATTGTTTGAGATAAGGTTTCGTCTAGACCCGTCAGGGTTACAATAATCTCTGCTCGATTCTGGCGTAATGTTTCGGGAGTTTCCCCGTAGAACGGACTATCGCTCGTGAGACGATGCATAGCTGTCCAGGAGAGACTAAAGACTGGTGTGTGGGAGCGCACCAACGGTAGATCGTGAAATCGACGGATATACTCGCCTTCCTCCGTTGTTTCATCACGCACCAGGGTAACCCATAGCTGTGCTTCTAAAATATAGTTACGACGTTCGTTGGCTGTTCGAAACATCAGGGTGGGAACTCCATTAAAGGGAGCCACTACGGCGACGCGACTATAGAGTATACGGGCGGTGGGCAAAGAAAAACGAGCGAATACCAGTCCCGTTGTCATGGCAATAAAGAACAGACCAAAAACCGATTCAATTACTACCAGTGAGTGGGTGTAGGTACTCGTGGGGTGCATAGCGCCATAGCCGATAGAGGCCATGGTTTGGACACTAAAGAAAAATAAGTCTTGAAAATGGCCCTCGCGGATATTTGCGATCGCACCCGGTTCTAGACTATAAGCGATCGCAAATAGACCATTAACCAGTAGATAGCAGCCGCTAACCAGCATAATAAATGCTGGCCACGAAATAGTCAGCAAAATATGGTATAGGTCTCCCCAATAGGAATGGGTGACACCGAGCCGCTCAATGTTAGGGTAGCGTTGCTCTCGGTACAGCAGTAGCCTTCTTGAGGCACGACGGAGTCGAGGTTTTAGCATACAGTCTTGACGAGATGGGACGGTTCGAGAGTCAGCCTGGGGAAGCGTGTTCGCTATCATTAGATACGACAAAGTCGCAGGTCTAGCTCCATGCCACAGGTAGGCGATGAGTTGACCCTACAGCCGCGAAAGTTCCAAATTGACCTAGGGAGTATTTTAGAAAACGCCGCTGAAAGAATCTGAGACTCTAAAGGCAGACGCCTAAGCCACCCAAGATAGCTCAATCCGGAATGTGTTACAAACTTTCACGCTTTGTTTCCGCCTATTGTAGCTAAAACCGATTGCTTTCCCTGCATTCGTTTATGAGTGTTATGCCTCAAGAAAATACAGTCTGAAAAGTTCATGCCTATCTAGAGGTTCGACACAGCATAAGACTGACCTCATACCAGCTTTAAATAACCGATAGCATTTACGTAATTATGCTTGTCGCTAGGGATGACCACGTATATTCCCTAGCCAGGTGATTTAATAGACGTAATCGGGCATATTGGTGCCAGCTTGGCCGTAATTCCACCGAGTTAGGATGTTGTATTTGTTAGAAATGATGACACTAGAACAACAGAAAATGAGTATTTCGAGGTTCTTTCCTAGGACTCTTCATCCCACTCGGCTGACTATCAAGCTAGTTATGGGTGTGTGCTTATTAAGTTGTCTGCCTATTATAATCCAGACACCGAGTCGGGCTGAAGCTCCTGTGCTGATTGCTCAAATCAGACGATTGCAAGAAGGTGACCGGGGGCCCGCTGTCGCAGAGCTGCAGCGACAGTTAAACAGCAACGGGCTATTCCCTTCAGCTATCAATGGTGTTTATGGTCCAGCGACAACTCAGGCTGTACGACAGTTTCAGCGAATTCGCCGTCTCGATGTAACAGGTATTGCTGATATTCAAACCTTAAACTTACTGGACGTAGATCTATCGCAGTTACTGGCAGGTCTATCCCATCCTGTGCATGGTACCATCAGCGCTGATCGCATCACGTCTGCGTCTAGTCGAGAAGATGTCAGTATTTTGCAACGGGTTTTGAGAAGTTTTGGCTTTAATCTAGCGACAGATGGCATTTATGGAACCCAAACAGAGCAAGCTGTCAGAGCCTATGAGCGAACTGCCAATTTGCCGGTTGATGGCATTGCCGATCGAGCTACGCTGATCAACATGGGATTTAACGACAGTGGTAATGAAAATGTAAGGTCTCCTGGCGGCAGTAGCCGTTCTCCCCAGGGGCGTTATGTCGCCGCTGTGATCGCAGGGCCCTCGGAACTTAACCGAGTTCAACAAGACTTTCCCAATGCTACGGTCGAGCGGAATAATCTAGGAGAATATATTAGCATCGGACGCTTTATAGATCAGTCCGATGCGGCTGACTGGGCTGACTTTGCTGGTGATCTTGGCTATGAAGCTCGAGTCCTAAGGGACTAAATGTTAGCAATTGCAACGCTAATCAGCACAGCGTTGTCAATCATCCGCTACTATATACGCCATCCGAGCGGCTCTATTTCATCTGAGCAACTCTAGCCTTGTCTAGCTGAGTCAAAGTCTGTGCGTGAGTCAGAATCTATCGACGATATATTCAGGAAGCTTTGCCATGCCTAAGTTGCTAACGGCTGCTATTGTCAGTGGTATTTTTCTATTGTTGGGGCTACCAATCCATGCCCAGCGCCTGCCGCCTCCGTTAGAACCGCCTCCGTTGCCCAGCCCTAGCAGTATTCCCTCTTCAGTGACGACCCCTTCGCTTGGGCCTGGAGACTCTGGTCGCAATGTGGCTGCATTACAGCAGGCCTTGGAGCGAAATGGGTTTGATCCTGGCCCGATTGATGGAGCCTATGGGCCTATGACCCGTGCTGCAGTAGAACAGTTTCAGCAGCAGTACGATTTACCGGTGACAGGGCTAGCGGGCCCTCAAACACTAGATATTTTGGGGCTAAATACAGGAACGGTGGCGGTGGAAGTCGTTGGCAGCGACAGTGATGAAGATGAAGATACGCCCTATGTAGCAGCTGTCATTGAGTCTACACGCAAGCTAGGCCAAGTGCAGCGATCGTTTGGCAATGCTGTTATTGACTATGCCCGTCAGGGTGAGTTTATTAATATTGGTCGCTACAGTAGTCGCTCAGATGCGGCTGCGCGTGTACGTGAGGCGCGTCGAGCCGGGTTTGATGCCCGAATTCTGTATCAGCGATAGAAAAGCCAGCGATGATAAAAACGATAATAAAGGGGCAGCTGCTATTTTGCGGCTGCCCCTTTATCGTGCTTATTAGATCGTGCTTAGTAGTCAGCTATTGTTTCCTATTCAACAATTCCGAGTGCCTGACCCAGGCTTGAAATTGAGGGACAGTGCTGCGTGTAGTGGTAATACACCTCTTGAGACCGCTCAAGGTTGAGCTGGAGTCCTAAGTTGGCTCCTAGGGTGATCAACCGTTGAATCCCCTGAATTGCCAACGGATTAACCGTGAGCGTACAGCCTTGGCTATCAGTTTCTGGCTCAATTCGGAGGGTTTGGCGCAGAGCCTGTAAAATCAGGCCTTCTAGCAGTGGTGCGGCTTCAGGCAGGGTGAGATGACAGTGTAGATGATTGGCTTCAATGGCAATACCTTCTAATTCACCGAGATAGCCAGTACTGATGGCCAAAATATTTTCATCGATATCGCTGAGATCTTGTTCTAACTTTCTTAAAACATCGATAGCGCGATGACTTAGGGTAATTTCGGCGGCTACCTGTAGCTCCCGAGGCACATCCATGTGCTCACGATGGAAGGCCATCAAAACACCGTAGTTTTCCCGATAAATTTGGGTGTACAGCTGGTTAAGCCGATGTAGGGTGTTCTGATTGAGCAACTGCATGATGTGCTGCCGTTCTTCGCTAAACAGCTGATGCAGATTAAAGGTGCGTTCTCCAAACTGGGCCTGGATAGTGGCGATGGTTTGTACCATGCTGCCTTGGGCAAATGTGGCTAGAACAGCTTCTTTGGCTCGGGTATAGGCAATCCGATTTTTGAAGGGACGAATACCGCAAAGAAACTCTTGACCCCCAAAATGACAGACCGCAAAGATGTAGTTAGCTTTGGCTTGGGTGATTTCTGACACAATGCTGACTTGGCCTAGGGCTAGGGTCAGGGCTCCCATGGTCTGCTTTTGGTAATCTTGATGAACAAGGGTATGGCAATACAGTTGCTGCTCACGGTGGTAGGTGTGAAATAGCGACGACATGGCGTAATGGGCCACTACCTGCTCGACGCTGATGCGGGCAGTTTGGACCTGGGCGCGATAAACACCCGCCCCGTTTTTGAATTGGGGAATGTTACTTGGTGCCAAGGCCAGTTTGGCCATAAAGTCGGCTTCTAAAGACTCGCCGCAGATGTCTTGGGCTAACTCGATGGCCCGAGCTGCGTAACGCAAAATTTGGGTGCCTTCGGGTCGAGAAATTTCTTCAAAAAACCAACCACAGCTGGTATACATCAGCATGGCATGGCGCTGCATCTCTAAAAGAGACAGAGCGTCTGTACGCTCAATTGCGGTGAGTTCGTGGTGCTGATGCTGGGCGAAAAACTGTTCGATAGCGAGGGGGGTGCGATCGCAAATGACATCAATATAACTATCCCGAGCGGCCCAAGCATCCTTAAACAGCTCTTCGCCGGTAATTTCGTAAATTTCGCTCAGTTCATCCCGTAGCCAATCTAAGGCTTCTCGTAGGGGGGCTCGCCATTTCTGATGCCATTCGCCACCGCCGCCGCAGCCACAATCATTTTTCCATCGCTCTACACCGTGGGCACAACTCCAAGCCGTGACCGGCTTCAGCTGTAGCTCCCAAGTAGGTGGGAACAGACTGAGGTAGCGAGCATAGCTGACAACCTGCCAGCCGCGATCGGTAAACTCATGTTTTAGAGCATAGGCTAGAGCCCGTTCTGCTCCACCACGATGATGTCCAAAGGTTTCCCCATCGGTGGCCACCGAAATTAGCTGAGCCTCTTTACGATCTCCACGAACAGCCTGACCAAGGCGATCGGCAAAAGATTGAGATGATTGCAGAATGTCACTAAATCCCATGTCACCGGAGATGGGACCGTCATAGACAAAAATATCGATATAGTTTTGCCCTGCTGGTAATCCCGGTACAAAACAACGATAGGGACGGGTGGGATCAACCTGGCCGCCGCCAACCTCATCCCAGTCGTTCGCTTCTACAGAGTGGTCGTTCCCCATCGGGCGACAGCGCTGCACCTGGGAGGGGGCGACAATAGTAAATTTGATCCCTTCTTGGATCAGCACTCGCAATGTGTCTTGATCGATGGCCGTTTCTGCCAGCCATATGCCTTCGGGATCGCGGTTAAAACGCTTACGAAAATCAGCCATGCCCCAGCGTACCTGGGTTAGCTTATCGCGCTCGTTAGCCAGGGGCAAAATAATATGGTTATAGACTTGGGCGATGGCATTGCCATGACCGTTGTTGCGATCGCAGCTACGCTTGTCAGCGGCCAAAATCCGACGATACGTCTCAATATCGTGACGCGCTAACCAGCTCATCAAGGTAGGACCGATATTGAAGCTAATAGACTCGTAATTGTTGACTATTTGCAGTATCTGACCGTGATGGTCCATGATCCGTGCAAATGCATTGGGGCGATAAGACTCCCGCAAAATCCGCTCATTCCAATCATGGAAGGGGGCGGCACCGGGTTGTCGCTCCACCGTCTCTAGGGATGGATTCTCTCGGGGCGGCTGATAAAAGTGCCCATGAACACATACATAGACTTCAGACGAGGTGGACTCAGATGCAAACACCTCAGCCGACGGCATCAGTTCTTGAGAATCAGAAACTGACGCCGTCACAGAATGGGAATTAACCATGTTATGTGACACTGCACTATAGAAAAGAGCAAAAAGAGAATGGCAATGACTGCCCGCTGGGACTCACTTTATCCAGAGCGGTCAGTCTGAAAACCTTAGCCTACATAAGCTAGAGAGTCGCCCGCTACGATATCAGGGCTTCGTTCAATGACACTCTAACGGACTTAGAAAATCTTATCCAGGGTCGTTACGTTTCTCAAGGCTGTGTTACGTAACAAAATATCGTTTGTAACTGATGTGCTTTTAACAGAAATCCAAGGTTAAACAGAAGATAACTCTTTGTTGGGTTATAGCTGTTTGTAACTAACGACTTTAAGCTGGGGATCGGACGGGGATCAGCGTTGTTTAAGTTACAAAAAACCTGGACTTTCAATCGCTATCTGTGAAAACCCAGGTTGCAAGTAAACTGTGCTGACTGTGCTGATAAATTCTAGTGAGTCAGATTTACACCCAGATAGGTTTTAGTTAAATAGTTGGCAAGACGCTTAAAGTTATGGCTGACCGCAGGCCGTACCCGTTCTCCTGGAGTCATCCCTACCAGGTCGGCAAAGGCTTGATCGGAAATTGTGCCATTTTGGTGTTGATTGAAGGCATCAATTACGGATAGAAGCTCATCGCTAGAAAACGAGTAACCCATGGATGCCGCCAATTCAATAACATTTGGAGCACGCTGGCTGAGGGCTAAAGATTCTTCGGGATCAAGGTTTACACTGGAGCTGATGTCACCGTCACCGCAGCCAAGCAACTGCTCAAGCTGCTTCTGGAGCACAGTATTATCAGCGGTCTTTCGCATAAACTGCAAGACACTATGGGTCGTCATGGTCAGTCTCAGGGTAGGTTGTTAAGGTTGTCTAATGAAAAGGCCCTGGTGAATTAACACGTTGTTTGTTCAGGGTCCATCCATACTTTAGCTATAACAACTCTGACCCCAAGCTAACGTTAACAAAAACAGAAGGTTTAACGGGCTCCACCGGAACGGGTACGTCTTGGTTTGCCATTGGGCGTAGGCGTAAAGCGATGACGGTTACGACGCTTTTGACGCTTGTTGTGAGAAAGATAAGCCATGGGAACACAGAGTCCTTCTACTAAGGTACGAGGGATGCACGAAGATTAACTACCGCATACTGATTCCTTCACTGACCCTATTCGGCATTCCGCACTTTTCTAAAACAGTGTCCTGAGTTCAATGCTTGGTAGCTGAAATCCTATGAGAGGAGCAGCACCAAAACTTCAAAACTGGACTGATGAGTTCTAGCACCCCCACAGGTTGATGACCCTGACTATAATTAAAACGCTGCCAACGCTACTAATGATGTCATGCTTGATCTCGTCATCCTCGCTGAGAAACTTAAAACGGGTGATCTTAAAGATAAAAAGTTATCCCTGGCAGCTTTGCGAGAGGTGCCTGGTGCGGATGCACTAGAGTTGATCAAGTTGGTTCTAGATGATGAAAACCAGCAAGTGCGCTCGATGGCAATTTTTGCTCTAGGCGTAAAGCAAACCAAGGAAAGTTTCTCCCTGCTAGTCAAGATTTTGGAGACCGATCCAGACTACGGCATTCGAGCAGATGCTGCTGGTGCATTGGGTTATTTAGAAGACCCGCGTGCGTTTGAGCCACTGATTCGCTCATTCTATGAAGACACCGATTGGCTGGTGCGCTTTAGTGCCGCAGTTTCGATGGGTAATTTGAAAGATCCCCGTGCCCATGACGCCCTGATTCAGGCGCTGCATAGCCCAGAGGTGATTTTGCAGCAGGCTGCCATTGCGGCATTTGGTGAAATCGGTGATTTGAGTGCCACTGACGAAATTCTGGCATTTGCTCAATCTGACGATTGGCTAGTACGACAGCGATTGGCGGAAGCTCTAGGTAATTTGCCCAGCGATAAAGGTACATCGGCGCTTCGATATTTGGCGAAAGATAGTCATCCTCAGGTATCGGAAGCTGCAAAAATAGCGTTAGAGCGTTTGGACCAAAGGTCGACGGTTTCTGAGACTCCATAGTTTTTAGCTGATTCCGATTTTGTAGGTATACGTCAGCTGACCCAGGTATCTAATTCGCTATAGTCCGGTAACGTTGTGTTAATTTGTTTCCCCTGGCGGAGAACGACGCGATCGCACTGCATTCTAGCCACCAGCTCATTCAAACTACGGGCCTTAAAGCAAATTAGATTGGCAGCTGAGTCTGGCCTCAAGCTTCCCAAGTTTTCTAGACCCATCAGCTGGGCCGGACGGCTTGTTAAACTGCGGGGCCAATGGCTAAACGGACGGTCGAGATGCCCAATCCGCACTGATTGTTTAAACACATCCAAACCATCGTGATCCCCATAGGCATAGAACGGATCGCGGCAATTATCGCTGGCTAATGCGACGGAGATGTCCCGCTGATGCAGCTCGTGTAGTAGCGTCACGCCGCGATATCGTGGCGTGTGTTTGGCCTGACGATCCTGCAGATAGAGATTGCACATCGGTAAACTGACGATGCCAATATTGGCTGCTTTCACCAGTTTGAGAGTCTGCTCAACTACTTCGGGGGATTGCACCGATAAGCTGCAGCAGTGACCGCAGGTAATAGCACCTTGAAAGTCGTGACGCAGAGCGGCTTCGGCCACATGGCGTAGGGTGATGTCTTCAGGATCTAAGCTTTCATCCGTATGAAAATCTAGGTCTAGGTCGTACCGTTTGGCCAACGTAAAGATCTGATCCAACTGAGGTACCAAATCTTTATTCATATAAGCTACTGCCCCTAACACGCCGTTAAAGTCTGCCACTAGCTGAGTTAGGGTTTGGGCCTCAGGAGTTAGAAAATAGTCCAGGGAGACGAGACAGACGGCTTGCAATGTAATGCGGTCGCTCCATTGACGGCGGAGTTCGTCAAATACGGTGAAATTGGGTTTACCCAGGGGACCAAAGCTGTCCAAGTGGGTGCGAATTGCCTGGGTGCCGTGGGCATAGCTGCACTTGAGGCCAAATTCCATACGGTGGTAAAGCTCGTCGGCGTGCCAATTGTTATGGTCTTGACGCACGGTCTCCAGGGCTCCCATAAAGGTGCCATCTGGGTTAGGGCAGCGGGGCCAGATGTGACCTTTGTCTAGATGGGTGTGCATGTCGACAAAGCAGGGCCAGATCAGCCCCTGGCTCAGATCTACGGTAGAGCTGTCACCCAAATCTGCTTGCCCTGTAGGTAGGATGGCGGAGATCGTATCTCCCCGCACCTCCACATCCACGGCCACCAGCTCTTCTTGGTGGGGAAATGCCTGGAGTGACGATATCGGCTTCAGTGTCATATTGTCACTGGTATGAGCCTTCACATCATCCCCTAGAAAACACAGCGGTATCCGACCATTGGTTAACCAGTAGTGAGCCGTATCGGGAATTTTAATAAATCCAGGCATCATGTCTTTACGAGATTCTCTTCCGACTAATTTTCTCGTTTAATGGCGCTCTCATGCCAGTGTTGGAGCAATTTGTCGGACAATATCGTGAGGCCCACAAAAATGGCTACTCCGAGCACTGTTGTCATCAGTAATGCGGCAAACATCCGTGGAATCTGTAGATTAAAGCTAGAAATCAGGATCTGATAGGCAATCCCTGAGCGAGTTCCCCCTGTACCAGCTACAAATTCCGCCACAACTGCGCCGATCAGGGCCAGACCGCCACTAATACGCAGCCCTCCTAAAAAGTAAGGCAGAGCGCTGGGTAATCGTAAATGAATGAGGGTTTGCCAGCGGGATGCGCCATAGATTTCAAATAGGTTTTGTAGGGTATGGTCGGCGCTGTTAAGTCCCAGGGTGGTATTTGACACAATTGGGAAAAAGGCGACAATCCAGGCGCAGACCACCAGGGCCATAAAGGTATTGTTTTGTAACCAGATGATGATTAGGGGTGCGATCGCAACAATGGGCGTTGTTTGTAAAATGACCGCATAGGGAAAGAAGCTGCGTTCTATCCACTTACTCTGGGCAAATAAAATCGCAATCAATAAGCCTGACCCGATTGCTGCCAAAAAAGCCACTACCGTAATCTGAATCGTGACCAGGAGTGATGGAAATAAATCTCCCCACTCTTCTATCAGGGTTTTAATCACTAGCCCTGGCCCTGGCAACAGATAAGGCGGTGTGTTAGTCACTCGCACAAAAACATCCCAGCTGATGACCGCAGCTAGACCGACGAAAGTCGGAGCTAGCCAATTCCACAGTGATTCTGATCGTCTTTTCTCAAACACCTGTAATACCTGTTTTTAGATTCTCTCTTGTTGAAGTGAATATAGCCCATTCTTTCATGTTTTCTCTTGGGCCTTTCTGCATCTTATTTGCTGTTTCTCGTAAGTCTTTATTTCTATCCCACGCCAACCCCATCTGCCTCTGATAAGGCTGCCATAATCTCTCGACAAGAGTGATTAAACTGTGCTGATGTACGAAACGACTCTGTTCTTGGGTAGGCGGCTTTAATGGGTATATCAGCTACCAGGCGACCGGGGTGCGCTGCCATGACAACTACCCGCGATGATAAATAGACTGCTTCATAGATATTGTGGGTAACAAACAATACGGTCCAGTTTTTTTCTTTCCAGAGCTTTAACAAGTCACTGTTTAGACGACTGC
>JBCDFI010000130.1:0-11462 GCA_039178155.1 Cyanobacteria bacterium P01_H01_bin.105 | reverse complement strand
TGTTATCACTTTTTAATATGTCAAAACTAAATAACTAGAAGCTACTTGCATCAGTAAAAAAAATCAGCTCTGGGTAGCTTTTGACACAAACAATTGAATTGCTTGGGATACACTCGGACCGATATACCTATTAACAACTCCTATTGCGAACACATCTCAACGCAGTAAAGCTAAAACCCTTATATATCAATGCTTCTGCCAGTCTTGGGTAGGCTACTATGGGATAAGAACGTAACATCAGATAGCCTGAGCTCTATCGCTCAGAACAGTCCTGACATCACACTTACATTTACTCGAGGAGTCTTTCATGGTTAGCTCATCCGCGCTGGTTACCCCCTTTGGCGAAGTTGCAGAAAATGCGATCGCGCTAGAAACATCCATTACCACTCCAGTCTGTGAAGGACTAAATATCCTGCTGGCTAGTTTTCAGGCCATGTATATCCAGTACCAAAAGCATCACTTTGTTGTAGAAGGGGCTGAATTTTACCAAATCCATAACTATTTTGAAGAAAGCTACGATCAGGTAAAAGAGCACGTCCACGATATCGGTGAGCGCCTAGACGGATTAGGTGGAGTTCCGGTTGCCAGCTTTAGCAAGTTAGCTGAACTGTGCTGCTTTACTCCAGAGGCCGATGGTATCTACCGCTGCCGCCAGATGATTGAGAATGACCTAGCAGGAGAGCAGGCGATCATCACTGTTCTACGTCGTCAGGCCGCTCAAGCAGAGAGCCTGGGAGATCGTGCCACACGCTATTTGTATGAAACGATCCTCCTTAAGACAGAAGAACGTGCTTATCACCTCGATCATTTCCTAGCCAACGACACTCTAGTTATCATCAACAATTAATCGAGTTTGAAACCCCCTTCAAACAAAACCTGACCTCCCCCAGGGGAGGTTTTTTAATGGCTAATATTTGAAAAGTATTCCCAGCTCCAATTAAATATCAAATGATAATAGCTGTCAAGAAGGAAATGTGTCTTTTTATATAGGGTTTACCGAAAAAACGTAGTGAAAGATACGAATTTACCTGTATTTCTTGCCTGGTATGGGTTTGGTGGCTATAAGTTACATCATCTATTTATAGTTCCACATTTATGAGTTCCATATAGATTCTACTAATGAGATATAGTCCTAGACTTAATTGCCCTTATTTTGAAGGAATTAATCTCAATAGGCCTAGAGATTTGCGATAGACTAGCCATACTGAGCTAAGTAAATCGAGACAGCTACTAAAATGGCTAAGCACAAGCAACCATTTTGTCTAGAAGGCCGATTCAACGGATTTATGGCCGGTGGCAAATCTCCGTTTAAATATTTGAGCCTTCACGGTGCCGATGGGCAGTATGTGGTCAAACTGCCCAAGTCTGTGCGGTTAATGCTGTTTCGCTATCTGCAAACCGATGATTTGGTTCGGGTAATCGGGCACCAGTCTATTGATCAAGAAACGGGTGAGCTACAGTTTAAGGCTCAAGAAGTGGTACGAATCAAGACTTTGACTACAACCTCTTCTGAAGGGATCGTTCATGCTTCCCCTCCATCTTCTAAGCCATCCACTGCTAAGCGTAATAAAGCCAAAGTATTGATCTGTCAGAAGTCTGCCTGTCGGAAGCGGGGAGCTGAGGGTATCTGTCGTGCGATAGATGCTGCGCTTGAGGCCAATGGGTTAGCTGACACGGTTCAAGTCAAGCTAACGGGCTGTATGGATAAGTGCAAAGCGGGTCCTAACGTGGTGGTGATGCCTGCCAAACAACGATATACCCGGGTTAGGCCTGGTCAGATTCCAGACTTGGTTAGCCAACATTTTCAACAAGATCAGATGAATAAGCCATGTTCGAGCTAAGGGGATGGTTAGAGCGTGTCATTGCCAACTGAAAAGCCTCCTCTAGCTGACCAATCTTTGGAGGAGCCAGACTCACAAAAAACTGACTTTAGAGAGTTTAGGGAGTCTGATGCTCTAGTCAAAGCTTTGCCTCTAACTATTAGAAACCGGTCTGGTTACAAGTGGGCAATTTTAATTGGCTTAGTAGCCCATGGAGGTCTGTTGCTGTTGCCGATGCCCCAGGGGTGGTTAAACGGGCAAGAGCCAGAACAATCTTTGGAAATCATCCCTGAAGAGAGCGGTGTAATCGCAGTTACTACCCTACCGATCGTTGCCCAACCCGAGCCTGAGGTTGTTGCGCCTGCGGTATCCATAGAACCCATCAAACCACCAGAGATTACTGCTCAACCCCAGGCTCCCCTCACGGAAGTGCCCGATAGTGTATCGGCAGAGCTTCTAGAAGATAAATCAGAAAATAATCTGGAAGACGAGCCGGAAACTACAGAAGATGAGAGTGACAATTTGCCCGAAGACGACAGCTCGCCCGACGATAGTAACAATCAGCCTGAGGCAGGCATTGCTATCCCATTTAACGATGACTTTCCCCACTTTGAGGGAGCCCAGTCAGGCTGTTACGGTCTCAATAACTGTCTGAGTGTTGAAGGAGAAACATTTAGGGATATTGCTAAGGAAATTCGGCAGCGCTTAGAAAATCAGGGTTATGAGCTTACTATTCATGACAATGGAGACACCAGCGGCGGTAATCATCGAATTTATGAGATGCGTTCACTAGAGCAGCCTGAGATAAAGTATCTCAACATTTTTGGTGAAGGGCTCACTGGAGGCTTCTATATTATTACTCCCAACATTATTACTAAAGACGATCTAGAGACATTAGAAATCAATAGCTAAAAAAACTTCCGCTATGGCGAACAGCATAACGGAAGTACTTTAAAGAGGAGTCTTTTTGTCTTGTCTGGCGGAACATCCTTGCTAGACAAGGTCTGGCAATAGACCCGTTAGGGACTACTACACCCAGCCTACCCGATCCATAATGCGAACGGCTTCAGCCTGGTTCTCTCCTAGCTGATTAACGTTCACAGTGTCGGCTTCAAAGGTGCCAAATTCACCCACAATCGGATCAATAGGAATACCTGCAACGACTGGATACTCGTTGTTACCCTGGGCAAAGAACGCTTGAGCGCTATTGCTGGCAAGGAATTCTAAAAACTTGACGGCATTATCACGGTTGGGAGCCGACTTCACAACACCAGCACCGCTGATGTTGACGTGGGTGCCTCGGGCATCATCACCCTGGTTGGGGAAGAAGACGCCGATCTTCTTGAAAATGTCTTGCTTAGCTGGATCGCTGTCCTTGGCGTAACGGGGGAGATAGTAGGTATTTGCGATCGCAATCGAGCCTATTCCTGCTGCTGCTGCCTCGATCTGAGCCCTGTCATTTCCCTCAGGCTGACGAGCAAAATTCGCTACCAGTCCCGCAGCCCAACTTTCAGCATCCGCTGCGCCGTGGGCTGCAACCATGGAAGCTGTTAGAGACTGACTATAGATATTGCTAGAGGAACGAGTCAAAATCTGTCCTCGCCAGCGAGAATCCGCTAGAGCTTCATAGGTAGATAGATCACTAGGATCGACCAACTCTTTATTATACATTAGAACTCGTGCGCGCTTACTCACACCAAACCAATGGCCCTCAGGATGGCGCAGGCTCTCAGGAATCCGCTCCTCTAAAATGCTTGAAGATACGGGTGCAAACACACCTTCCTCATCGGCCCGCCACAGACGGCCTGCATCTACCGTCATAAAAATGTCGGCAGGGCTGTTGTCTCCTTCTAGCTTGAGTCGCTCTAACAACTCGTCAGCTTTTCCTTCTAATAAATTGACCCGAATACCTGTACGCTCGGTAAAATCTTCGTAGAGTTGGTCGTCGGTGTTGTAGTGCCGAGACGAATATAGATTGACCTCGCCGGTTTGAGCCATACCCCGCTTGGGGCTAAATACTTGAGTCGCTGCAAAAGCTGCTGTTGAACCAGCACCGCTGATCAAAAGAGAACGTCGTGAAAATTTCATAAATTCCAATCCTTTTGGTTGACTACCATTGAACAATGCCAAAAAATCTCTTCGTACTATTAGGATTAATTATCATTGTGGGTAGCTAGGCCTTCCACAGATAAAAATCAAACTACAAACCAAGCCCCAAAAACATTAGTCAGTTTGTTCTAGAACTAAAACAGTCAAAGATATCAATCCCTGCAAACTAGGGGTGTTTGGCCGGAATCCTTAAACGTTAGCTAACGTTGACGTCCAAGGATTTAGTAGACGAAAGAATGTAGCACTATTAGTCTTAGTTCTCAGTAGTTTTACAGTTTCCTCAGAATTATCCCATAGAAACTTATTGACATCAATAGCTAATAAATTAAACGGCATTATTCAAGATGTCAGCAGCTTAAACAGCAATAGCCCCTTTGTTTTCAGGTGTTAGGCATTAATCTAGGCCAGTTTAAACGCCATTCGCAAACTATAAAAATGATAATAAGTTTAACTAATGTAATTTTTTCAGTTATTTCAATTGACAACTAATATCAATTTTTTTCATAGAAAATCCGACGACGCAGTTTCTACATCATCGGATTGAGTGTGTGTCACGAAAACCTATAGAAAATTATAGGTCGGCCCATTCCTCAGGCAGCATATTCGCGACCAGGTCAAAACCACCTGCGCCATCAGGAGTTAGCACATAGGCTAGACCCTGAGGAGCTGGATAGATGCCGGTTGCAGCTTCAAAAATATCGTCATGGCCAACAATGACCGTATTTTGACCACTCTCAGGTGCAGCGGTTAATAAAGGCATCACATTTTCCTGCATTTCCACCACCTGGGCATCGGTGTACTCTTCAAAGGGCAAGAAATTCAACTGGGGATTTTTCTCGTGGCGACCAAAGGCCAGATCTGCTGTTTGCCAAGCACGACAGTACTCGCTAGTGATGACATCACCGACTGGAATTTCTTTTTCGCTAAAGGCTGCACCAATATCCTGAGCCTGTTGTATGCCAACGTCGTTAAGCTTTCGCTGGGTTTCACAGTCATTAAGATCCATGTTTGGATCGGCCTGGTCAGCATAGTCACGCTCGGTTTGAGCATGGCGGAAATAGATGACATGCCCGCCTTCTTTTAGGGCAGTGAGTAATTCTGCACCGCTGATGACATCTTCAAAATCAGCGTTTGCTTGCTCTCCTTCGCTATATTCGGTGCCACCTTCGCCACCTTCACCGCCTTCGCCGCCTTCGCCACCTTCACCGCCTTCACCGCCTTCCGGGCTTTCGGCTACCTCAGCAGGAGTCTCTGCAGCGGTATCAGCATCTTCTGTGACGGTTGCTCCACCGCAGCCAACAACAGCTGTGGCTAAACCAATCGTCAAAAATAACTCAATCGCCTTTGGCTTTCTCATGGTTGATTCCTCACTTTTGAAAGTCGAATTATTATACTTTGAAATAGTCTTTATCAAGACTCAATATCAATTAAACGATCATCAGAAAATCATATCTGTTATAACTCCTAAATAATTTAGGGCATTGCTAAGCCTCGGAATGATTGCACTTAAAAAGTCTTGAGCTGACAAATAATGGTCAGAACGATCCATCTCTTAAATTGGCAACACTTATTTAGAAAGAAAGCCTGTGCTAACCAAGGCCAGCACAGGTACTAACGCGTTACGGACCTCTGATGTGATGATTGCCTAAACAGAAATTATGCGATCATCAATTCTCTTTGATGAGCCTTTAAAGCTCGATTACTCACAAAACGTTCTCGTCCAGACCAACGTAGTAGGCCTTCTGACTCTAGCTGTTTGATAAAACGGGTGACGGTTACTCGGGATGTGCCAATAGTCTCTGCGATCTCTTGATGGGTGAGACGCACGGTGATAAGACGTCCGTGGCTAGTGGGTTGACCAAATTTCTCTGCTAACCAACAGCTAAACTGCAGCAGCCGCTCTTGTACCTGACGGCAGTGCATAATTTGCAACAGTCGATTGATTTGAGCCGTATGGTCAAGCAACATTTCGACGGTAAGGGGATAGTCTATGGGTAACCGGGCCAGCTCGACAGCACTTAGGCATTGCAGTTCACAGGGTTCAACATGGCTGATCGGTACCCCAATAACGCTACCTGCTCCCCACAAACCTAGGGGCACTACTTCACCTTCCTCACTCCAGGTGACAGTACGCACCAAGCCAGAGCGAACTTTCCAAAGAGTGTAGGTATCAATAGAAATGCGATCGCGGCGTTTAAAGTGATAAAAAGAGTGCAAGAGTTGGGAGGCCATAATAAATATAGATTGTTGTATTACACGGGATCACGCTGAATGACGAGTGAGATAACTAAGGAGGAATTGGGGAGAAATTAATTAAGACGCATTGAGCAGAACAGGTGCAATCGAGACTGGATTGAGCCGATCAACCTGTTGCCAATGTTTCAAAATGGCTGCTTCTACCTGACGTGGCTGGTCAAAATGAAAGAAATGATGTCCTTGGGGAGCAACCCAAATGCGATCGCTCGATTTTAGCCAGGGCTGCCACCGTTCAGCAGTATCTACAACGGCATCGTGGTCCCCCCGACAAACCAATAAAGGTGGCCGAATGCGAGCAGGTTCGATGTCTTGGTGCTCAACTAAGGAATGTAAGGCTAGGCCAGTATCTAAATCTTGGGCCAGCATCTGAATCAGCAAGCGAGTAATATCGTAGCTGCGCGGTCCAAACAACAGACGCACCATTTGAGCCAACACAATTTCTCGACTGCAGGGTAAAAGCTGACGTAGCGCATAATAATGGGCATGCCAGTTGACTGCCGGATTGCCCCCTACCGACAACAGCGTCAGCGATCTCACATGTTCTGGGTAGCGTTGGGCATATAGCCAGCCGACAATGCCGCTAAGGCCATGCCCAACAAGATGTACATTTTTCTGAGTATGAATAAAATGCCCTTGCAAATACTCATACAACAAATCGATTGCCATCTCTAAACTACAGGGCTCATCCTCAGTTTGCATGTATTCCCAACGCATGATTGAGACCCGCTTAGAAAGGCATCCTAACAAGCGTTGATCAAACCTCTTTAAAGCAGGACTAACGGTTAACCAAAGAGCAGAAGGAAGGTGAGACATAGGAGCTAATGAATAGAACGACAACCTGATCGGCTGTCAGCAATTCTCTTTAAAACAACACAAACGTACTTTTGAATCCTTAGCCCCCTGCAGATAGGCAAGGGATAGGCCTAGTCGCAGATGACATTAATACTGACGACCGCCCAGCCACAGTTAAATATCCTGAAACCAGTCAGCTTTTATTGAGTATTAATGTCAATAAGCTTCGGGACCAGTATAGGTCACTTTTGATCAAATAGGAATAGGTTTCAATAAATATTGCATTTTCTTACCCAGCAGCCCAGGGAAAGCCTTGAGGATCGGAGGGGCACAGTGTCGAACCCATGACAAAATTATGGTCACGATGACAGTTAGGTCAGTCATTGTGGCCGCAGCCTGATGATTAGACTTCGTAGAACTAAGGCGTTTTCTCGAAAAGACTATGCTGTTTTGACCATTGCCTGACTACAGAAAATATTCTGGTAAACGAATTCACCCTACCGATCTTGGGGGGTGGAAGCATAGATAACTGGTAGCTTCTTTACCGGAAATATCTTAAACCCGTTTCAGCTATGCCCTTTCAGTTATTAGATAAGGCTTTCCCCCGTGAGCGGCAGCTAGGACATACCCCATAGAGCATTAGCTGACAGTCCAACACATGGTAGCCAGAACTATCTGCTTGCCCCTGACCAATACGGTCAATATTATTTTCCTGAAACTCCAAGGTTTGCCCACACTGCACACATACTAAATGATGGTGGTGATCCCGTAGAGGACGGTTAAGTTCATAATGCTTGTGTCCTTCAGCCAACTCTAGCTCCCTGAGTAACCCCATATATACCAACAGATGTAGCGTTCGGTAGACGGTGGAAAGACTGATGCGTTCACCATCATTTTTGAGCACATCATGCAGATCCTCAGCACTCAAATGGTTGCCCTGGGGGAGTGCCTGAAAAATGTTGAGAATTTTTTGACGCTGCGGCGTAGAGCGATAGCCTCGGGAGTTTAGCTCAGTTTTCCAGACATCATCAGAATAGAAGGACATGCAATTCTCCCCTGGAGAGGCTTTACCGGAGCTCTAGCACTAAGTCTTTAGCGTTGCTGATTTGATCTGAATTCATCTGAAAAATGCTGGTATGTAGCGTTTTGACAGACGGGCTCATGCTCTAAATTAGCAATGTCAATTCTTTAGTTCTAAACCTTAGGACTGACACTCATTCTTATTTAGAAAAGCCATATAGGTCAACCCTATCGTTTAAATCTCCTGAAAAAATGGCTAAGTTGCCTATATGGCAATGAATTTAGTAGAAAATAGGGTCTGTACTTTAGCTATCCGCTGCTGCGATCGCTAAAGGCTTCAGATACAATAATTAGACATAACTTTCAATAAATATATTAAGGTCACTCTATCATTAAGGTAGCTAAGTAATAGAGATTATCAATAGTGTAGAGAGCACTCTGACTCAAAAAATGGCGTATTGATGCTCGTTTTCTTTATATCAACGGTAGTGAATCTTAGAAACTGGGTATAGAAAGAAAGCATCTACTCAAACCACACCATGTCTCAACTAGCGCCCATTACTCTAGATGACGGTACAACCATCTATATTGAAGCCGCCGAACGGAACGATGTCCCCACTGATCTCGTCGAGACTGAGTCCGGTGAGCCAGCAGAACCGGGACGTGTTTCTAAGGGAGCGTTAACCATGGGTATTCAACGACAGCTGCCTACGGTTAAAAACACAATTACCCAGTACACACGCTATGTACTCAATGCGTTTAAAGAATTGGGCAGTGGCAATGTAGACAAAGTTAATCTTCAATTTGGTCTCAAAATTGCCGGTTCATCTGGTATCCCCTACATCACAGAAGGGAGTGCCGAGGCAAACTTACAAATTACAGTCGAGTGCTCATTTAAAGACTGAGGGGCATCACCTTAGCCCGTTGGAGTAAGTTATCGCCATGGCGATAACCCACATGGCGAACACGCACAATGTCTCCTGCATCAGCTATGCCCTTAACTAGCTGATGCTGTTGTGGATCATAGGAGAGCTGTTCGCCTACTGTGCCGATAATACTCACCCCCCAGCTTTCTATAAGACGTTCCATTGGTTTGACTAGGGGCAATAATTTTTTGGCATCAAAGCCGTCATTGTCTGTGGCAGCTTTTGCCGCTGTAGGCCAGTAAGTCAGCCATGACTCTAGCACCTGTAGAGATTCTATTTGAAATTGGTGGCGCAGGCTGTGATGCTGCTTTTCTAAACGTTGTTCTAGACGGGCATATTCCTGCTGCAGACGTGTAATATTTTTGTTGTTGTCGATCTCAGCTATTTTGTTAGATAAAGACTGTTCCGAGTCAAATGCTTGCAATAGCTCATTGAGAGAATAGTCTAGGGCTGCAGCTATCTGTTTGAGAACGACTACTCGCATTGTATCAATCTTTCCTTGGCGCAGTTGTTGTACTTGCCAGCGTGAGACATTTGCCTTCTCAGCCAGGGCTCGCTGACTAGAAATGTTGACTCGTTGCATAAGTCTTTGCAGTGTCTGCTCGCTGGGAAGAAGAGAGCTATAGGGAGAGATGTGGGACATGAGATCGCAAGATATCGTTCAAACTGAACCTATCATTATCGCTGTTCTGTAAAAGACTTTAAAAGAAGAATTACTTCTATCTTGCATACTCAAACAGGCAGGTTTAAAGAGCATACTGCTCAAGCCAGTAGCCTATGATGCCTAAAAATAAGCCCTGTCAATTGACATTCAGTATTGTTAATTATAGGCTCAGAATAATTAAAATTATTTTCGGTATAGGCAGTTATGAAAAAGCGATTAAAGCCCCTAGAACTCTTTCTATCCATAGGTATGGTTGCTGTCCTTGGTGCTTGTAATGGGGCCGGTGGTGAAGGCGGTGAGGACACCGATGCGGCTCCTGACACTGAAGAAGTAGCCCCGGAAGGTGGCGAAGGCGGTGAAGGCGGTGAAGGCGGTGAAGGCGGTGAAGGCGGCGAAGGTGGCGAAGGCGGCGAAGGCGGCGAAGGCGGCGAAGATTAGACCACCCAGTAAGCATTTGTGCGTTTTTTGATAACAGGGAGAGATTACGCTATTGTGTCTAATCTCTCCCTATTTACATTAGGGCTTATTCTATTGCCAAAATAGATTTGGTTTATTGTTAGCTATTGCAGTAAGCTGCGCAACATCCAGGCATTTTTCTCATGGATCTGCAGCCGCTGGGTCAATAAATCAGCTGTTGGCTCATCATTAGCTTCATCCGCTATTGCAAACACCTCGCGAGCAGTACGCGCAACAGCTTCCTGGCCTTCCACTAATAGAGCGATCATCTCTTCTGCAGTGGGCACTCCCTCAGTCTCGCTAATGGAACTAAGCTTGGCATACTCACTGTAGGTACCGGGGGCAGGAAATCCTAGCGCTCTGATGCGCTCTGCGATCGCATCTACTGCCAGGGCCAGCTCGTTATATTGTCCTTCAAACATGAGGTGCAATGTTTGGAACATTGGGCCGGTCACATTCCAATGGAAATTGTGAGTCTTAAGATAGAGGGTGTAGGTATCCGCTAATGTGCGGGATAGGCCATCTGCAATCGCCTGACGATGGTCGTCACTAATGCCAATATTAATAGGAAGAGTTGAACTGGACATGGTTAGTCTCCTGATAGTGGGGGATGAGCATTGAACCACGCCCGAAATAAACCTGCCGATTCCTTACTAGAAAAACGACTGTTCAGGACGTGACCAATGGTTAAGTAACCTACTTGGCCAAACACTATAGTGCAGCTCAGCAATTATAGATATCGCACGTCTATTTGGCTGTATTTTAGAACCTTCTTAATCATACTCATAACGACTTCGACTTGCAATATTTTTCGTAGATGAGAACAGAGCTAAAGACGATGGCAGAACAATAGCGGCAACGTTCATAAGGTAGACAGGAAACAGACGGGCGAGAGGCGAGGAAATCCGACAAATTCACAACCCAGTCGATTAGAGTTTGGGCTATGGTTTGAGGGTCGCTGTAGAGAAACCTATGTTTTTGGCTGAGGGTCCGATAGTAAAGCGTTCACGGGTCGTATTGATGGCGTTGGCTATGGTCGTCGCCATCCCCAGCGGTACGCTGGCTCAAACACCTCTAAACCCTGAAATTCAGATTGGTCTGATCCAGCGATTTGGCGAAGAGCAGGATGACCAGCTTGTCCTAACGCCTCTAACTGGAGATACCCTCACGGTGACGTTTGAAACCAACGGTCAGCCCCAGACGATAACTAGCCAACAGCTGACCCTGGAGGTGGGGGCAGAACCGCTACCCCAGCCGGTTTTACAGGAATGGGTGGTGCTTAGCAGCCACCGCAGTTTTGAAAGCGCCGAAGAAAGTGCCAACCAGTGGCAGGAGAAAGGAATTGCCGCTGAGGTTGCCCAACCCAGTTCGTGGCAGGTGTGGGCAAAGCGCGAAGATTACAATACGCCCCTGCTCCGC
>JBCDFI010000129.1:0-11471 GCA_039178155.1 Cyanobacteria bacterium P01_H01_bin.105 | reverse complement strand
GGACTAACCGTGGGTCTCAAAGCATTTCAGCCCATGGTAAAGGGTTAGAAAAAACGATCAAGCTAGGAACATCACGGTTATTGCTTTATATACAGCTATTTGTATTTGGTATCTGTTTATTCTGGCTCACTGGCAATCTAAATCCGGTCTGGGATATTGCGGGGCTACGCCTGACTCATCAGACAACAACTTATGAAATAGTCCAGATGGTGGATGCTATGGACCATGGGGTTTGGCCAAGTGATGGCCAGGATGATAGCCCTGCACTCCAAGCGTTGATTGATGAACTATCTCAAGGGTCAATTGCTGAGCAACCCATAGAGTTGATTTTGCCCATTGGAGAGCTGGATTTGCTGCAGCCTGTCAATATCGGGCGGGGACAGTTAACCCTCAGAGGTCAGGGACCTGGGCGAACTGTACTAGCTGCGCGCTTTGATCGGGCTAAGGCAGACGCGGTTCTGCAGGTGCGGCCCGAAGCGTTGGGGGGGGCTACCCTTGAGCAAGTTCATTTTACTGGGTTTACTTTACAATCAATCGATATGGCGGATGTTGCTCAGCTAGATGGGATTTTGATGGAGCAGGTGGTGGATAGTTCTGTGAGTAATCTTGCGATCGCATCCAATATTCGCGAACCGTTAACCCTAGACCAGACAGACAATATCAGTATTGAGCAAGTAGCGATTCACAACCGTCCCAATCGTCCTAATCTCGCATTGAACCAAACCTAATCCACGGCAATAGAAAAATCAGCAAAATCGATATACGTGTCCTGGGGAGTTGCCCAGGACACATCGCCACCGCCAAAAAAAGTAGAAAAAAAGATCCCATCGATTTGCAACGAATCGACGGTACGAAACATTAATTCTTTTTGTTCAATCACCAGGGTGTCATTCACCCAAAGTCGAATTTCACCATCGGCCTGGTCTGGGGTGTTGAGTTTAATCTCTTGCTTGAGTTTGTACCAAATTCCCGGCTGAAAGCGCCATGCCCCCCGTTCAATGGAGGTTCCATAGGTCTCACTTGTTGGCAGATAGGCATACACTTCACCCTGTCCATCGTGCCGCCACATCAGACGGGCTGAAAATCCATCAGTTCCGTTGGGAATAGTGCCACCGCTGGCCCCGACTCCGCCAAACAGACCAGGCAGTTTGCCCCCTTTAACAAAGTCAAACCCCTCAGCAAAGCGCAGATAGTAGGTAAGACTCATTTGGGTTTGGGCTGGCAGAAAGAGATCTGCGTAAAATTGAGCACCCCCCAGGGGAGACTCTGCCTGACGCGATACCGACGGACTCGCACTGCTAGCTGGATAGTGAACCCTAAGCACCGTTTCAAAAGGACCATCGGCAGATGAGAGGATTTCTAGATTATTAAACCCCCAGGATTTACCATCCCGTGGTTCCCAGGTGTTTATCCAGTCCGACTGATCTAACTTGCTGGTCCAAAGAGGGATAACTGTTTTACCCTCAAGAAGCGCATCATCAGGGGGAGTATCATCGGGATTCTTACGATTGAAGTCGCTAGATGTGTTTGCCGCGACTGACTCCGATGTCGAGATTGAACCTGACGGGTCAGTCTGACAGCTGATTAGGGCCAACACCATCAACAACCCGATTGATTTGAACATCGCTTGTCCCCTTGATATAGCTGCTATGTATGCCAATAATGTCCGCTAATGTCCGCTGGCCTATCACCGGAGACCTATTTTATATCTTCTTTATTTTATGCAACTCTTCTACAGCTTTGGAGGTGCGTTAGGGTGTAATCTAATGGCCAATTTCCTTATGCTTTCAGCCCAATGGTTCAGCCCCTTTCCATGGCATCCCCTGTACAGATAGCCCCTATCGAATCTGTCCGCCGTGCTCCCATAAACCCTAACCATTGGTATGTGGTAGCCCAAAGCAGTGAGCTAAGTGATGCCCCTTTGGGTGTTGTCCTATGGCATCAGCCGATTGTGCTATATCGCGATCGCAACCAGACCGTTCACGCCCTTGAGGATCGCTGCCCCCATCGCCAGGTACGTCTCAGCCACGGACAGGTGCAGGGCAATCAGCTGGAATGTATTTACCACGGCTGGCAGTTTAATGGTCAAGGAACCTGTGTGGATGTCCCTTATTTAAGCGAAAAACAAAAATTGCCGACCTGTCGACTGCGCACCTACCCAGTGCGAGAACAGGATGGGTTTATCTGGCTGTTTCCGGGGGAGGCTGCTCAAGCAGATACCGTACCCCTAATGGGGTTATCTGAATGGCACCACGTTAACTACATTGCGTCCTATACGGTGATCGATACCCAGGCCCATTTCTCCTTTTTGATTGAGAATCTGATGGATATGTACCACGGGCGCTTGCATGACGATTTGCAGGCATGGGCAAATCCAGTGTTGCGGGATATTGAAACTGACCCCACTCGGATAGATGCCCATTACGATGCCGAAAGCTATTACAAAATCGATAAGATTTACTCTGTCGGGCAGTTGTTTATCCCAGCGATGCGTAAGCTAAGCCCTACTAATCTGGACGTCAGCTATGTTTATCCTCACTGGCAGTCTGCTTTAGGCAACGACTTTAAGATTTACTGTCTCTTTTGCCCGGTGAACGAAACCCAGACTAAAGCCTATCTCGTTCATTTTGTTTCCCTAGGAGCTTTCCATCGATTACACAAACTACCGATGCGTTTTCGTCACTTTGTCAAAAATCGTCTGTTTAATGCGGCCCGTGGATTACTTGCTGGCTTAGTCGTACAAGATGTAAAAATGATGGAAGATGAACAGCGTGCCTTTGAAGCAATGCCTCAGCGTAAAGGTCCAGAATTTAATCAGGCTGTTAACAAGGTACAACAGCTAATTTATAGACAGGCTAATCAGCTGGATTCATCTACCAGCCTAGAAAATTAATAAGCGTTCGCCCCCTGTTTATGGAACCAGACGCAGCTAGATATCATCAGACGCGGTTAGCTAAAGCTTCCCTCATGGTGAACAGCTTCTAAATGATTATTATTGCTTCGGGATTTGAGTTTGGCTTGGGCTCGTCGAAAAAAGTGTTTGCACTCGATGGCCATAAATCGTCCAATGGCTTCTAGCATATCCAAATCTTCTTCATCCCAGATATTGGGTTTGGGATGACCTAGGGCGATCACGCCGGATTGATTGGCATTGGCAATGGGGGCTGCCACCAAACATTTTGCACTGGGTAATTGTGAGTCAAACCGCTGATGATGGCTCGTATCTTTTAAACAGATAGGCCGACGTTCCCGTAGAACTTGGCCACAAATTCCATCGGGAAGTTGGACGGTCCATCCTTGACCCATGGCTTCTCCAGCGGCAACGACAACTTTATAGTTCTCATCGTTAATCTGAAATGCGATCGCAACGCTAGTGGCCCCAAATACCTCCAACAAAACCTTCGTTGATGCTTGCAAAAAATCCATCAGACGTTGTGCTGAGATGGCCGAAAAGGCTTGCAGGGTTTGCAGACGAGACCAGCGCCGCTGACTCAGCTGATTAATCCCCTCTAGCTGACTGACAATACAGCTATTTATCTCAGAAACATGCAAATTTTGCTGAGCATAGTCTCGGTCATGAATAGGCTGATAAGGCTTATCCATCAGCTGAGAGGTCAGCAGAGCAATGCGCTCAACGACATCAGCATCGTAGGACCAGACAGCGTCAAACTGTCGACCTTTAGTAATAGGATCCTTCTCAGCCACTTCCCGAGCAACCAATGTGGCCCAAAAAGTGGGGGTATTAACCAACAAAAACCACTCCTGGGCTAAGGATGATGCTGGAGATAGCTCCACAAATTCGATACCTGAAATATTGGGCGGCTCACAGTCTGGAACACCGAGGACATAAACTCGGCGACATACGGCCCCCAATCGCCCATAGCGACGTAATTGCTCAGGAAAACGAGAAAATCGCTGAAAGCCTGCAAAAAAGTCAGTTGAGATTTGATGACTAATGACCTGTTCTTCGATCTGATGACTAATCAGATTCATCATGGGAACAGTATTCACTCTCCTCAGTGATTCATACTGATTTTCAATGGATAAAAACAAAGAAATTCCCATGTGCCAACCCTCCGATTGACGTTCGATTAAGAAATAGCGATTTTGCTATTTAAGCAGGAATTACAACCGCCCAGCGACTTTAAATATGAATGATCACAACCGATTGTTACCGCTCTCTTTAGTATGTACCAAACTCTGCACTTTGTAGCCTGAAATTTTTGAGTTAGAAGAAACATAGCGCTGACCGATGAGCCAGACTAGAGAGCTGGTAGCGCTTACTATGGTCAGGGACATTAAATGGTATCAAAAATGTATTATTCAGCTATGACATGACGGGAGTCTCTCTAAGATTTTTCTCATAATAAAGATAGCCTTAGCCGATGAGTCAAACTAGAGAATTGGTAACCCTTACTATGATTTATGGACATCAAAAATGTATTATTAGCCACGACATGATAGGAGTCTTTCTAAGGTTTTTCTTATAAAGATCTTGTCTACTTTCGATAAGAGGAATCAAAATTAATGACCTATTGTGTAGGAATATCCGTAAAAGAAGGTCTAGTCTTGGCAGCGGATTCTCGTACAAATGCTGGGGTAGATTATATTTCCTCGTATCAAAAGCTGTTTGACTTCTCAATTCCGGGAGAGCGGGTCATTGTAGCCTGTGTATCGGGCAATTTATCGGTCACACAGGCTGTTGTCCATGAGCTGGGTCAAGCGATTAAAACAGGTGCCAAAGATTCGCTACATACCCTACCGACGATGTATGAAGTGGCTCGCTACATCGGGTATGAGATTCGTAAAATTCAGGACGAAGATCGCGATTGGCTAGATCAGGACGGGATTAAGTTTCAGTGCAACTTTTTGGTTGGGGGACAGCTGCCGGGTGAATCGCCGGAAGTCTATCTAGTATATAGTCAGGGTAACTGCATTAAAGCGACACCGGAAACGCCGTTTTTGCAGATTGGGGAGACAAAGTATGGCAAACCTATTTTGGATCGGACGCTAACCCATGAGTCGTCGTTGGATGCGATCGCAAAATGTGCCCTACTCTCCATCGACTCCACCATGCGCTCTAATATTTCCGTTGGTCCCCCGATTAATATGGTGCTCTATGAAGCCGATAGCTTTGAGATTCGTCATCGGGTACAGCTGCAGTCCAGCGATCCCTACCTGGCCAAAATTCGTAAATATTGGGAAGGTGCCCTGCGAGAAGCCACCAACAATATGCCGACGCCAGAATGGAACCGGGTCTCCATCGATGCTGACCCAGATTTTGCCCTAGAGTGACTGGCCGGCCCCTTATCCTTTAAGCTATAGGTGGTGGCACTATGCTGACGACGCGCCTGGCGCAACTACCCCATAGTCAACTCAATTGTCTTACCGCTTCCCAAGGTTTACTGATGGGTCTGCTCTGGTACGCTGCCTGTATCTTTTGCGCAGATGGGTAGTGTAATCACCAACTCTGTGCCCTGGCCAGGAGTAGAGTTAACTAGAATCTCTCCTCCATGGGTTTCAATGATAATTTGTTGAACAATCGCTAGCCCCAACCCGGTCCCTTTACCAATTGATTTGGTCGTGTACAAATGGTCAAAAATCTGTGATTTTATCTGATCCGGTATGCCAGTGCCATTGTCACTGATACGAATTGAAACAGCGTTCTTGTCAAACTCGGTTGTAATTTTAATTTGATTGGGATTTTCTTCTAAAGCCAGATAGTCTTTTTGCTGGCTTTTTTCGTCTAAAGCATCAATCGCATTGGCCAAAATATTCATAAACACCTGGTTGAGCTGTCCTGGAAAACAGGCAATTTCAGGCAGGTTGCCATAGCATTTATGAACTTGAATGGCCGGTCGTTGTGAATTGGCCTTAAGACGGTGTTTGAGAATCAAAAGCGTGCTGTCTAGTCCTTCATGGAGGTTAAACGCTACTCTGGTTTCTTTGTCGGCACGGGCGAAGGAGCGGAGGCTAACGCTAATGTTACGAATGCGATCGCAGCCGGTCTCCATCGACATTAGCATTTTGGGTAAATCATCCAGCAGATACTCTAATTCGATAGCCTCTGCATGGGTTGCGATCTCAGCGGAAGCAGACTGCTGACGATAGAGATTTAGATGGTCAACGAAATCGCCGAGACAGCGCTTAAGTTCAGACACGTTGCCACTAATAAACCCAATCGGATTATTAATTTCATGGGCTACACCCGCCACCAAATTACCCAAAGCAGACATTTTTTCCTGTTGAACTAGCCTTAGCTGAGTCTTTTGCAACTGGGCTAGAGCCTGCTCTAACTCCTGATTTTGCTGATTTATCTTAGCTTCAGCCGCTTTTCGGGCACTAATATCGGTTGCCCGAGCAAAGTTGTACTCTTCACCTTCAAATTCTAAAAAAGTAGCAACAATTTCAACTGGGAATATCCGCCCATCCTTAGTTTGGTGCAACACCTCCAGCTGTTGATGGAGAGTTCCTTTAAGAGATTGCCAATGGTCAGGCCATTCATCTGCGGAAAATGTAGGCGTAATGTCCCAAACAAACATCTGAGTTAATTCTGCTGGAGAATAGCCTAAGGTTTGATAGGCGGCCTTGTTTGCAGATAAAAAGCGACCGTCTTGATTGATCCAAAATGAGCTAGTAGCGATATGGTCCATCGCAAATTGAGTGAGGCTCAGCATTTCTTCTGTGGCTTTACGCTCCACTTCCAGACGCTTTCTCTCGCTAATGTCTTGAACTAAGCCTAGGCTGTAAACAGCATATTCTCCCTTTATCTTGACTAGATAGACAGTTGTTTCAGCCCAAAAATATGTTCCATTTTTACGAAGATATCGTTTCTCGAGCGTAAAACTATCTACTTCCCCACTATAAAGCTGCTTCACTGCCTTTTGGGAGATGTCTCGATCTTCTGGATGCGTCAGATCAGAGGGTGTCAGATTAGAGAGTTCCGTTCGGGTATAGCCGGTCATCTCACAAAATAGCGTATTGACTTTCGTGAATTTTTTATTGGCTATATCGACTTCGGCAAACCCAATAGCTGCTTGTTCAAAGGCTGCTGCAGTTCGAGCCTGACTCAGCTGAAGTTCTGCATCAACATGTTTGCGAGCGCTAATGTCACGAAAGACAACAACGGCACATTCTTGTTCTGCAAATGCAAGATAGTTAATGGCGATTTCAGCTGCATAGATCCGTCCACCCTTGGTTCGATGTTGAGATTCGAGGGTAAGATTCTTGTTCATTTTGATAGCGCGCCAAAGCCGTTTCCAACGTTTTAGCGAGAAGTTTATATGAATGTCTGTTGCTGACAAGCGTGTCAACTCTTCGAATGAATATTCGAGCAGGTTGCAGGCAGCAGTATTGGCATAAAAACATTTTGAATGCTTGTCCAACCAAACAATACCGTCAGCTGCATTATCTACCGAAAACTGAGTTAACAGAAGTTTATTGTTGAGCTGAGTCAGATCTTCTGTTTTTTCCTGTTCTAATTGGTAGAGCTGATTGACTTGTCTTAACTGTAGGTGCGTTTTTACTCGCGCTAGCAGTTCTGGCTCTTTAAACGGTTTACCAATAAAGTCAACGGCACCTGCCGAAAGTCCTTTGACAATACTTTCAGTGTCTGACAGAGCTGTAATAAAAATAACTGGGATATGCGCTGTCCTGGGATGAGCTTTAATTCTTATACAGGTTTCAAAACCGTTTAGACCCGGCATTTGTATATCTAGCAGCACAAGAGCGGGCATAAAAGACTGTAGCTGTTGGATAGCCTCAATACCACTGACAGATGTTGCTACCGTATACCCTGCCGCAGATAAGACCTCTGTGAGCATCTTTAAATTTTCAGGTTTGCTATCAACAGCCAGGATTTTTGCACTATTCAACATACATACTCTCTCTAATGCTGTAGCTGCGTAATCAAACGGTATTCATGTTGGCCATTGCGGCCCCAAACTATGATTTCATCTGCAAAGTAATTTCATCTGCAAAGTGCTAGCATGTGACATTTCTAATAGACCGCTGCATCCTCTAAATCAGTAATAGCAGTTTTAAGGTGCCGATAAGATTTTTAGTCAAGGACTTATTAGTAATAGTTCCCTGGGGCCAAAACAATAAAGACAATTGTCAATGTCTGAAGTATGAATTGTTGGCCAATCGATCCTGATGGCAACTTTCGAGTTACACCTTTATGGCTTGAGCAAACTGGCTGAGTTTAACCCTTGATTATGTAGGCCACCTACTAACATTTGAAGTCTATAAGAGATGACGCAATGAAATCCGTCTAAGTAATTAGACGATAGTCTAGAGTATTTGGATTCTATAGTCCAAGATTTTTTTAGGAAGTGGCTATGAGTTTGAGTATTTTCTCGAGGAAGGTAGTTCATAGCTGGCCTTGACGCACACCTTAAATTTACAACAATGTATGAACATGTTTAGATAAACCCTAAAAGAAACCAGCAGTAACCCTCTTTACGTGCCGAGGCTATGTATCTTGTATTAATATATTTTCTACAGAGCATTTACCATGGTTTGGCAGCGTCCTGATAGTCGACAACCCGATGAGCTACGTCCGGTTAGGTTTGAGCGGCGGTTTACTCGTTATGCGGCTGGCTCGGTTTTGGCTCACTGCGGTAATACTCAGGTTCTGTGTACGGTTTCGGCCTCTAAGGATGTACCTCGCTGGCTAAAGGATTCGGGTCAGGGCTGGTTAACGGCGGAGTATCGTATGCTACCCAGTGCTACCCATACACGCAAATCACGGGAGCTGATGAAGCTGTCGGGACGTACCCAAGAGATTCAGCGGTTGATCGGTCGTAGTTTGCGAGCGGCCATTGATTTGGAGGCGCTAGGGGAAATAACTCTAACAGTAGATGCGGATGTCATTCAAGCTGATGGGGGTACCCGGACTACGGCAATTACTGGAGCCTATGTCGCCTTGGAGGATGCGATCGCAACGCTCATGGCTGACAATACGCTGCAACGCTCTCCCCTAAAACACCAGATTGCGGCTGTGTCTGTGGGTCTTTTAGATGGTGACGCTTTTCTCGATTTAAACTACCCAGAAGATGTAGCAGCTGATATTGACTTTAATGTCGTGCTCAACGGTGAGCTGGGCTATATCGAAGTGCAGGGAACGGCTGAAGCTAATAGCTTTAGCCGTCAGCAGCTCAACCAAATGCTGGACTATGCTGAAACGGGAATCAAACGGCTGATGGTGTTGCAAAAAGAGGCATTAGTGCAGGGGTGACCCTGTGGCTCGGTTAATTTTGCTGGTGGCTGGCTGCACCGAGCGTCAACGTCAGCCACTGGCAGTCTCAACTACGCCGTTGCTTTACTGTCTGAGGAGTTGAGGGTAAACGCGAAGAATGCGATCGCAAGCGTCAATCCACCCGCTACAAAAAACGGCATACCGTAGCCAAAGGTCACTAGCACACCGGAAATAGCCGGACCGATCGCATTGGCCATACTTAGGTAGGAGGAATTTGTACCTAGGGCTTCACCTTGCTCATCTTTAGATGTGCGCAGCGACAACAGCGAATCAATTAACGGCATGGGAAAGGCATTCACAATGCCAAAGAAAAACAGCAGTATCCAGAAAGCCTGAACGGTCGGAAAAGATGGATACAGAATTAACAGAATTCCCCGCATAACCAGGGCGACGACCAGCAGCGTCACAAGATTAATCCGTTTGCGCAGGGGCTCTAACAGAAATACCTGGGAGAGAAACGCCAGAATACCAAAAAAGACAAACGCAAAGGCCAACATTTTTGTATCCTGCCCCAGTACAGTCAAAAAGAAGGGCTGAAAGGCAAATGTAAAGACAGTAAACGTAGCCCCATTCAAAAAAGTCATCAGAAAAATACGCCCGACTAACGGTTTACGAAAAGACGTAGCCAGACGACCAAAGCCAAAATCCGCAAAGGATAGATTTAGGTTGTCATCACACGCTGATGGAGGGCGTGTCTCTGGCAGTACTGCAAAACACAACACCGCCGCTATCAAAGCCATCACCGCTGAAATCATAAAGCTCATCCCTAAAGGCGTGATACCCGGCAGCGGCGGCAGCGTCTGCGCAAAATACGCTAACGGTGGTCCAACAACAAATCCTAAACGAAACATGCCGCCAAAAATACCAAATGCCTGGGTGCGTTGCTCCGGTGTTGTAATATCACTCACCACCGCTTGAGCAACTGAGTTATTGCCCCCGGTCAGACCATCTAACATACGGGCCAGATATAGCCACCAAGCAAAGGGACTCACCGCCGCTAGAATGTTAGCCACCACGGTACCGAGCAAACTCATAACCAATAGCGGTTTACGCCCAATCCGATCCGAAAGCCGACCCAGGATGGGTGTCCCCACAAACTGCGATAGGGAAAACGCCGTAGTCAGCAGACTGGCCGCCAGGTCACTCAAGCCAAACTCCTTGGCGTAGGGGTAGAGCGTTGGAATAATAATAGTAAAACTAACGGAATTGATGAATGCCACTAGGGTGACAATCCAAAACTGTAGAGGCAGGCGCGACTTGGCAGCCATAAATAACCAGTGACGTAAAGTTTTGTAACCTTGTTAGAATATCAGGATGTCTGGGGGTGAGGAAATTATTTTGAATTCTCAGGGTTAGGCCATCTGGAGCTGATCCGAGGCTGATCTGGGGCTGAGTATTTTTAGCAGCTAATTTGAAGCAACTAGTCAGACAACAAAAGACTGAATCGTTAGCTCAAAATTCAATCTTTGTTTTGTTGACGCATTGAGAACAGATAAGCTAGAATCTCTCCATCGGTTTTTTACAGACCCTATTCATTGTCATGAACGCAGCCAAGCAGCTATCGCTACACAGTCTAACTAGCCTTTTCGGGCTAGGACTGCTGCTGCGCCTGGCGCATACTAACTTGACTTTACCCAACAACTAATCGATCTCAGCAAGCATTTTTACAGTTTGGTTATCTATTTGGCTATTGAAACCTCTTTTTTAGTAAGGGTTTGGGCCATTTTAGATAAATGTCTAAAGGAATAGCATGTCAATTTTATCAGCGGTCTTCTCTGTTACCCGAGATGGGAATTGGAGAATGCTCTGTTTGACTCATGCTCTTTTTGACTGTTGTATCTGTTGACAGAATGCTTGCTTAGGTGACTGCACAGAAATAAAATCTCTGCCATGAACCAGTTGACCAATATCCTCCCCTTGGCAAGGGGAGGTGCCGTAGGCGGAGGGGTTTTCGGTCACTAGCGCTAGTTATCCAGCCCCTCCCTGACGGTTCCCCTTGGCAAGGGGAACCAAATATCGCCAAGTCTCACAAAGGTGTCTCATTTTCATGCACATCCCTTATTACCGGTAGCCTATTCTCCTATGGAGGAGTCTGTGGGATGGATTTCGCTGACGGTTTCCCTTATCAAGGCTACGGTGTATACACATCTCTGAAGGGAGTTCAAAATCCTGCATTGCCCCCCTTGATCCCCCCTTACGCTACGCTTTAGCG
>JBCDFI010000128.1:0-11471 GCA_039178155.1 Cyanobacteria bacterium P01_H01_bin.105 | reverse complement strand
GTTTTTCCCTTTGTTGCCTGTTCTCATGTTTTATTGATTCCTACTCAAGATGCGAATCCTAATTTGCAGCAGTGTCTTTTGTGGTAGCGTGTTGAGAAATCTCGCCGGACTGTAGAAGTTATTGAGAGCTTTTATAATTGTGGTGATATGGGCGATGTGTTTGATGTTTGTATTCTTTTAAAGAAGGGGAGCATACCTTTCTTTATCTTTTTTAGACGTATTCCGCTTGGAATCGATTTAGCTGTTGTAGTTTGTCTATGGCTCAGATGTATCGATGACCTCAGATTACGATCGCATGTTTTGCAACAGTGTTTGGGATTACTTTTGCTGAGACCAATAGTTGAGTAACTTCATCTGCAACCAATATTCTATCTATGGCCATCACCCTGGCATAAAAAAAGTTAGTGACTCTTGTGTTGTAGTTAACTATCCGCGATAAAGTCGAAAGACACTTTTCGTCTGACGACTACGATGACTACCCCTGCTCCAAATTCACCTCCGGCGGATACAGAGGCTCTGCTTTTGCAATTGCGTCGTAAACAAGGCACCTGGGTTGACTGGGCGATGGCCTGTCAAGCATTGCAAAAGTCTGGCATGTCGCCCCAAGTAATCTTCGAAAATACAGGGTTTGAGCCGATTCAGCAAAATCAGATTGTTGTGGCGGGGCAAGTGTATCAGTCTATAACCGGAGGCACTGTCTCAGACTCAGTGCTGGAGCATTTTACTACCCGAGGTAGTGACTCGCTCTATGAGCTGCGTATCTTATCTAAAGAGGCTCGGGCTAAGGCCGTTCAGTTTATCTATGATCAGGGTCTAGATTCTGAACAAGTTCGTGATGTGGCAAAAGCTCTCAAGGAGTTTTCATATCGTAGCGATCTACCTGAAGGTTTTAGCGATCATCCAGGGGATGCTGTGGCGTTTTCCTATTGGAGTTTGGCGCGGCAGACGTCTGATTTGCAAGCAAGGTCGAGGCTGATTGCCCAAGGCCTGCGCTTTGCCCAAAGCAGCGGTGCTCGTGAGGCTATCGAGAAGCTGCTCACTGATTTTGCGGTCGTTAAATCGAAGCCTGTACCTCGGCTACCTCTATTCCGGATTGAGACCGATACCGATGTGCCCTATGTTGTGCCAATGATGGGTCAGTGGCCTATTGCGACGGCTGATTTTCAGGCTGCTCCTAAAATGGAGCCAGAAGGAGCGTTTGGTGTAGTCAGTTCTTCTGGGCAGCAGTCTTGGGTGCCGGTACCGGGTTGGCAGGTGGTGCTGACGGCAAAGGATGCGATCGCATTTCTCATGCCGTTTAATACCCTCCCCACTCAAACCAACAGCAGCAAGTCAGAAATGATATTGGTGCTGGTTGATCGGCAGCAGCAGGCCTGGACTGATGATAGCTACTTTGTCATCGGTGGTGATGACGGTCAGCTAGCCATGCAATGGTTTGATACTGAGCCTAGCATCCCCTTATTGGGTCGAGTTCTGGTGATTGTACGACCCAAAAAAATATTGGATGCAGACTATACCCAGGAGCTTTGGCAGATTGATGAATAGCCACTGCCGATTTCAACATTCAGCAGTGCTAACCAATATGTAGGAGGAACTATGGCGTTAGAACGTCGACTATCGCGGGCAATGTTTGAGGCCACTGAGATGGTGGAGCTACGTCAAATTTGCTTTACTCCAGGTCGTGTCTTTGAACCCGGTAAATATATTACGGGTGACTTGCCTGACATCGCGTTCACCATGGGTCTAGTGGAAAAGCTGCCCCCGGTTCGCGGCAAAAGTGAAGAAATCGCTGATTCAAATGAAATGGCTGATACCACTGAAGAATAGCCGTCGCTCGCTTTGATAAGAAAATGAAAGAATGAAGAACAAAAAGGAGCTGGATCTATCTATACGCGTCCCTTAGCCAAATTAATCGAGGAATTTCAGCGATTGCCGGGAGTTGGGCCCAAAACAGCCCAGCGTCTGGCGCTGCACATTCTAAAACGTCCCGAAACAGAAGTACGATCGCTGGCCCAGGCGCTCGTAGATGCAAAGCAGCAGGTGGGACAGTGCTCTATTTGCTTTCATCTATCAGCAGATCCAGTCTGTGATATTTGCCGCTCAATGCGTCGAGATAATCAGACTATCTGTGTCGTAGCTGACTCTCGGGATGTGATTGCCATCGAACGCACCCGAGAATTTAAGGGTAAATATCATGTGCTGGGTGGTCTGATTTCACCGATGGATGGCATTGGACCAGAACAGCTGAATATTGGTCAATTGGTACATCGGGTCAACAAAGATGACATTACAGAAGTAATTCTGGCCATCAGTCCCAGCATTGAAGGAGATACGACAACGCTATATGTAGGGCAGCTGATCAAGCCATTTACTAAAGTGACGCGTATCGCCTTCGGTTTGCCGATGGGAGGTGACTTAGAATACGCAGACGAAGTCACCCTAGCAAGAGCCTTAGAAGGTCGTCAGGCACTGGGCTAGGAAGAGAGCGGGTGGGGTTGTCGCGTGCTTTTTAGCGCCCACCCTGTGAGAAGAACGATCTCTCTATCGCAGTTTTTGTTTGATAAAGGCCAAGATCTTCGCGGTCTGGTTTTTGAGTGCGGCTACTTCCTTTTGTAGAGTAGCGACTTGTTTTTTCAGAGCGGCGATTTCAGCAGCGCTTTCGCTATTGGCAGCTGCCGCCGCAGGTGCAGGTGCAGTGGTGGTTGGGCGTACCTTACGGGCTTTGACCATGGAAGCCTTGATGGCTTCAATTAGTTCTTTTTGCTCAAATGGCTTCTGAATAAACTCAAAGTATTCAAAAGGGCCTTGGATTTTTTCAGTGACTTCTTCCCGGCGGCCAGACATGAGCACGAGGGGAATTTTTTGTAACTCTGGAGAGGCTTGAATCTCTTGGAATACCTCTAATCCACTTTTACGAGGCAGCAAGAAATCTAGCATGATCAGGTTAGGCTTTTGACCACGGATGGCATCCATCCCTTCGACGCCGTCTGTGGCTTCAATCACCTCAAAGTTACCCTGAGGCAACATGTCCCGTACACGCATGCGGATGACCCGACTATCATCGATAACTAAAATCTTATGACTTGCTGCCACGACGAACTCCTAATAATGGATAGCTATAGTTTAGATAATGTGAATGTGCTGAGCGTTGTTTGACTCAGCAACGGTATAAAGCCATGTTGCCCAGGTTGGTAACGATGATAAGTCTGACCCTGACTAGTTTCTAAGAATCATATAGGATCAAAAAGGATATAGAACGCTGCTATAAAGTCAATGCCTACGCGCGTGTAATGCCGAGAATACTCAGTCTACTCTAGACAAACTTTGTGTATGGAAAGTTTATCTCAAATGCGTTCCAGCAGTGCTGTCAGGCCTGAGATTGTTCAGATGCCTGATTGGTTGAGACGGCCAATTGGCCGAGCTAGTGAACTGTCGACGGTTCAAAAAATTATCAAGCAGCGGCAGATCCACACAATTTGTGAGGAGGGGCGATGTCCTAATCGCAGTGAGTGTTATGCCAATAAAACGGCCTCATTTTTGTTAATGGGTCCTACCTGCACCCGTTCCTGCGCATTTTGTCAGGTGGATAAGGGGCACGCGCCCATGCCGTTAGACCCAGAAGAGCCGCAAAAAGTGGCCGAGTCGGTCAAGCTGCTAGGGCTTAAGTATGTGGTGCTGACATCGGTGGCACGAGATGATTTGCCGGATCAAGGGGCGGGCTGGTTTGTGGCGACGATGACGGCCATTCGTTCTATCAGCTCAGAGACTCAGATCGAGCTGCTCACCCCTGATTTTTGGGGTGGTCCTAACCCTGAGGAAAAACAGCGGCAGCGGCTAGCAATGATTGTAGATGCTAAGCCTGCTTGTTTTAATCACAACGTAGAGACGGTAGAGCGGTTGCAGAATCCGGTGCGGCGTGGGGCCAAGTATCGCCGTTCTTTGGAGGTACTGCGCTACGTCAAGGAACTAGATGCGACCGTTCCTACTAAGTCTGGTCTGATGCTGGGACATGGGGAGACGGAAACGGAGTTAGTCGCGGCGATGAAGGATTTGCGAGCGGTGGGATGCGATCGCATCACCCTGGGGCAATATATGCGACCCTCCTTGGCTCATCTCCCGGTCCAACGCTACTGGACCCCTGACGAATTTGATCACCTCGGGGACATTGCCCGTGACCTCGGTTTCTCTCAAGTTCGATCGGGTCCCTTAGTGCGCAGCTCCTACCATGCTGGCGAGGAATAGCGTATGGAGAACTGGAACAGTGAGGTTAAGTCTCCTTGCTGCTAATCAACACCATCCACGGTTTGTTGTGCCAGCTCCCGCCATTCTTTAACTGCATAGGGCGGCACAATAATTTCGCTGGGAGCCTTGCCCTGGAGTGGTACCCGCAGCGTTAATGGAATGGCCTTTTGCAGAGCAGCCATGACATCGGCCACGTCATACTGGTTGGTATTGCTAGGTAAGGCTGGTGTCGGTGGATCAAGCTTTGGGTTGGCCTGCCAACGTAATGCTGTCCCGGTGTCGATAGTCAAGGCTTGCTGCGGGGCTACATCGATAATGCCAGGAAAGCCTACCAGGCGTAGATACATGCCTTCTAATCCATCGGGGCGATAGCGTTTGAATAAAATCGCCTGCCATGACCGGTCGTTGCGATCGCGAAGACTTTGTTGCGATCGTAATGTCGTTTGACCAGGGCGCTCATGATAAACATGCACTGAGGCCAAGGCGGGTGGCGTAGCCAGATTCAACAGTAAACAAAGCCCAATCAAAAAGCCAATCAGACGGCGAAGCATGAAACAAATCACCTCAAACTATCCTTATATAAGATAAATCGAGGTCGGGGGATGCCATGCAATGCCCCGACCTCGAATGCCTGAATTTATCGCTTGAATTTATCTACAGCTGGTTCAACGCATCTAATACCAGTCGATAGCGCGTGGCCTCATTATTGGTCAAATACAGACTGCCTGCCTTTTCAAGGTCAACGGCTGCTCTGCCCATATTGCCAAGACGAGCATTGGTAATGCCGCGATAGTAAAAGACGTCTGCATCCAAAACATTGGCTCTAATCACCGATGAAAAATCGGTATAGGCGCTTTGATAGTCTGCGGCTTCATAGAACATGCGTCCACGGCTAGCATAGGCGCTCCAGTAGGTACTGTCGAGATCGATAGCAGTACTGTAATCGCCGAGGGCGCTAAAGCCATCGCCCAAGTTGGCAAAGGCATCACCACGACCTTTATAGGAAGGGGCGTGTTCAGGGTCTAGCGCTAGCGCCGCCGTAAAATCTGCGATCGCAGCCTGTTGTTCAGCTGTTTGTAAATAAGCCGTACCTCGTCTGTAGTAAGCTTCAGCAGACTCTGGCGACAGCTCTAGTACTTTACTCAGATCGCTGATGGCCGCAACCGTATTGCCTGATGCGGCGTAGATCTGTCCACGGTTGAGATAGGCTCTGGCATTGCTCGCATCCAGGCTTAGCACCTGGTTAAGATCGGCTACGGCCGCTTGGGGACGATTTTGAGCACGCAACACAAAGCTTCGATTGTAGTAGGCTTCCACATTCGTATCATCCAGCTCAATCGCCTGATTGAAGTCGTCCAGTGCTTCTGTCATAGCGTCTATCCTGTAGTAGGCGACCCCACGATTGAGAAAAGCTTCTGTGTAATCGTCTTTTAAATTGATCGCCTGGGTAAAATCACTGATGGCACTTTCTGGATTGTTGAGGGATTTGAAAACTAACCCTCGATGAAAGTAAGCCGATGCATTATTCGGATCTAAGCGGATAGCATCATTTAGGTATTCTAGAGCTATTTGCTGATTGTCCTGTTCAGATGCGATGAGACCCCGATAAATATAGGCGACTGACCCATCAGGATCGGTCGCAATGGCGCGATCAAAGTCTTCTGTTGCCAGGTCGATCTCATTTTGGTCATAGTAGAGAATGCCACGATTGAGATAGGCCGCGCTGTAGTCAGGATTAATGACAATGGCCTGGTTATAGTTGTCTAGGGCTGCGGCTGTATTATCTAAACGGGCGAAAGCCGCGCCGCGAAATAGATAAGCCGGAGGATAGTCAGGATTTAGGGTAATAGATGCGTTGAAGGCTTCAATGGCGGCTTCGTCATTGCGATCTCGGTAGGCGTCTAAACCTGTGTTGAATTGCTCGATGTAGCTTGCTGTAGCGGGTGCCTCTTCAGATTCTTGCTCAACCGTAGAGTCGTCTGCAGGTACGTCGTCCTCGGTCTGCTCGTCCAAGATATCCTCGGGCACAACGGGCTCTATAAACGTTGGCTGTGCCTCAGTGGGAGCCTCGGCGTCAGGTTCTAGAAAAATGACGTCTTCTTCTTCAAATTCTTCGGCTGCGGTGGTACCGACCACTTGAGCCTTTCCAGCGGTCGTGGTGTGGCCCAACAAAGCGACTGTGCTCAGAAATATCAGAGCAAATCGGTTCATATTCATTCCTCTTACCCCGTACCTTTGTGCATTTTATTAAACTTACCCAGAGTCAGGACTAGAGTTGCTATTTAACCAATGAATGTTGATATAAGGGGTATTGAGTTTTGCTAAAACCGTCTTGGTTAGTTGATTTTGGACGACTTGCGATCGCAAATATCGCATCCAACCTGATGGTTCCTCTGGCAGGGTTGATTGATACTGCATTTCTTGGACACCTGGCCGATATTCGGCATCTTGCTGGTGTGGCCTTAGCGACGGTGTTGTTTAACTTTATTTACTGGAGCTTTGGCTTTTTACGTATGGGCACCACTGGGCTGATGGCCCAAGCGGCAGGACGCAAGGATCAGACCGAACAATGGCGAGTGGGTCTGCGGGGAGTGATGGTGGCGCTGGTTCTGGGGCTGGCTATCTTGATTGTGCAAACTCCGCTGCAGCGAGTCGGGTTTGCCCTTCTGCGAGCCGATGCAGATGTGTTAGAAGCTGGCTTAGCCTTTTATCAAGGTCGCATTTGGGGTGCGCCAGCGGTGCTAATGAACTATGTGCTGTTGGGGTGGTTTCTTGGGTTGGGCTACAGTCGACGGGTGCTAGCTCTAGCGTTAGTGGGAAATGGGACTAATATTCTGCTCGACTATTGGATGATTGTGCGTTTGGGCTGGGATAGCTATGGAGCTGGACTAGCCACAGCTCTGAGCCAATATTCCATGCTGGTGGTGGGGGGACTGCTGCTATTTCGTTCGGTCCCCTGGTTACAGGTTTGGCAACAGCGATTGAGCCTATGGAGCCGCCGTGCCCTGGCCAATTTGTTTCGCCTCAATCGCGATATTATGGTGCGCACCTGGGCCTTACTGATCAGCTTTGGATTGTTTACAAATCTCAGCGGGGAGATGGGGACCGATATCCTCGCTGTAAATACACTGCTGTTGCAGGCGCTAATGCTGGTCACCTATTTTTTAGATGGGATTGCTTTTGCATCTGAGGCCTATGCTGGACGGTTTCATGGTCAAGGCAAGTACGCTGAGCTGCGTTCCCTGGCCAGATTAGGGAGTGGGCTGAGTTTGGGATTGGGTTTGGGGGTTGCGATCGCATTTATCACACTGCCCAACCAACTCTTTGGCCTCTTGACCGATCACCAACTAGTCCTGAGTCAGCTCAACCACTATGTCTTCTGGCTGCTCCCCGTGTTTGGTTTTGGAGCCATTGCCTTTATATTAGATGGCTACTTTCTGGGGCTGACCTCCGGTAGCATCCTACGAAACTCTACGATACTCGCTACAGGTATCGGCTTTGCACCTCTAGCGCTACTTGCCCACTTACGCCAAAGCGCTCATTTATTATGGCTGGCTATGGCCTGTTTTATGGCAATTCGAGCACTGACATTAGTCTGGGCAGTCCCTTCTAGTTTGACCGATGAACAGGCTCAGCAGGCTAACTCCTATTGAGGATCGCAGCGAATTTCCAACAAAAATCCATCCGGGTCGTAGAAATAGATACCGCGCCCGGTGGGTCTGTTGACAGGCCCATGGTCGATAGAGACTTGGTGCTGTTTAAGAATCTCAACGGCTTGGTCAAACAGGGCCGGATCGATATCAAACGCCATATGGTTGGCACGGGTAAACTGCTGAGCTGGATCAGGATTGGGCGGTTTTAAGTCTGGTTCGCTAAAAAGATCCAAGATAGTGCCGTCCGGCATGCGAAAGTTAGCAACTTTCCCTTGAGCAACTAGCTCAATTAGGGTTGCAGGTACCTCATTGCCCGTAAGTTCGTGCAGGCCCAGTATCAATCCGTAAAAATGGCGTGATGCATCCATCTCTTTGACGTTTAACGCAATGTGATGAACTCCTCGTAGCGTATTGAGGCTAAGTCCTGTGCTATGTCTGTTAATAGATACCGTCATAATCAATGCACCAGATTACGTTGGCATCTACTTTAGCGGATCAGCTTTTGCGAATCAGTGAATTTATCGATTGCATCTATGGACTGGTGTTATCCTGCCAATCCATTTGTCAGTAAGGTCGATAATAATAAAAGATATAGTCTCTGCTTCGTTAAATCGCTTGAATTTCTATGAACAGTACTTTCCTCGAACGTTTGCATAGCTCTAAACGACCCGTAATTGTTTTTGACGGGGCGATGGGAACCAATCTGCAGGTCCAGGAATTAACTGCTGATGACTTTGGTGGTTTGGAGTATGAGGGCTGTAACGAATATTTGGTGGCGACCAAGCCTGAGGCCGTTACCAAGGTCCACCGAGATTTCTTAGCGGCAGGGGCAGATGTTATTGAGACTGATACATTTGGTGGCAGTACCTTTGTCTTGGCAGAATACGGTCTACAGGACCAAGCCTATGAGCTGAACAAAACAGCAGCAGAATTGGCTAAACGCTGCACGGCTGAATTTTCTACAGCCGAGAAACCTCGTTTTGTGGCAGGTTCTATGGGGCCGGGTACTAAGCTACCTACGTTAGGGCACATCACCTACGATGAGCTGCTAGAAGCCTTTACTGTCCAAGCCGAGGGACTGTACGATGGCGGCGTGGATCTATTTATCATAGAGACCTGTCAGGATGTGCTGCAGATTAAAGCGGCGTTGAATGCGGTTGAGGCGATCTTCGAGAAGAAAGGAACTCGGCTACCGCTGATGGTATCGGTAACGATGGAAACCACAGGCACCATGTTGGTGGGGTCGGATATTACAGCTGTCGTCAGCATTCTAGAGCCTTATCCCATCGATATTTTGGGTCTCAACTGTGCGACAGGACCAGATTTAATGAAAGAGCATATAAGGTATCTGTCGGAGACATCTCCCTTTGTAGTGTCCTGTGTTCCAAATGCGGGTTTACCAGAGAATATTGGCGGACATGCCCACTACAAACTAACGCCGATGGAGCTACGAATGGCGTTGCATCGGTTTGTTGAAGATTTAGGAGTGCAAGTGATTGGTGGCTGCTGTGGTACGCGGCCTGAGCATATTGCAGCTCTGGCTGAGATTTCGCAGGAGCTGGCTCCAAAGCGTCGAGAAATCAGGGTGTCGCCCTATTTGAGCGGGTCGGGCTCTGCTACAGCTCCCACTGATAACGGGGAGGACAAGATAGTACGTCCGGCGTTGAACTATACGCCTGCAGCCGCGTCGATTTATGGCGCACAGCCCTATGAGCAGGATAATTCGTTTTTGATTGTCGGAGAAAGGCTGAACGCCAGCGGCTCTCGGAAGGTGCGCGAACTGCTAAATGAGGATGATTGGGATGGGTTGATTGCGATCGCAAAACGCCAAGTCAAAGAAGGAGCCCACATTCTTGATGTCAACGTAGACTATGTTGGCCGCAACGGCGAAGCTGATATGCACGAGCTTGTATCTCGCCTCGTTACCAACGTCACGCTGCCGCTGATGCTCGATTCCACTGAATGGACCAAAATGGAAGCAGGTCTTAAAGTGGCCGGTGGCAAGTGTATCCTCAACTCTACTAATTACGAAGACGGCGACGAGAGATTTTTTAAGGTACTGGAGTTAGCTAAAACCTATGGGGCTGGAGTTGTTATCGGCTGCATTGACGAAGACGGGATGGCTCGTACTGCTGAGCAAAAGTTCAAAATTGCTCAACGTGCCTATCGTGATGCGTTGGAACATGGTTTGCCCCCCCATGAGTTGTTTTTCGATACCTTAGCGCTTCCTATTTCAACAGGGATTGAAGAAGACCGAGAGAATGCTAAAGCTACAATTGAGGCAATTCAACAAATCAAAGAAAATCTTCCTGGTGCTCACTTTATGCTGGGTGTTTCCAATGTCTCCTTTGGTTTGAGCCCAGCGGCCCGCATCACACTAAACTCAATGTTTTTACATGAGGCGATGCAAGTTGGAATGGATGGGGCAATTGTCTCTGCTGCTAAAATTCTACCTCTGATTAAGATTGAGCCCGAGCATCAAAAGATCTGCAAAGATCTGATTTATGACAATCGAGAATTTGATGGTGAAATTTGTACTTACGATCCTCTAGGTAAGTTAACCACTCTCTTTGAAGGAGTCACCACAAAAGATGCTCGGTCTTCCGCGTCCCTAGCCGATCTCCCCATCGAAGAACGCCTCAAACAGCACATTATCGATGGTGAACGCATTGGTTTAGATGATGCGCTCCAGGCTGCCCTAGAGACTCCCTATGAACCATTGCAAATTATCAATACCTTCTTACTTGATGGCATGAAGGTGGTGGGTGAACTCTTTGGCTCAGGACAAATGCAGCTTCCCTTTGTACTTCAATCTGCCCAAACTATGAAGGCAGCGGTGGCCTTTCTAGAACCTCTGATGGAGAAAGAAGACGGTCAGGACGATAGCGGTAAAGGTAAGTTTCTGATTGCCACAGTCAGAGGTGATGTACATGATATCGGCAAAAATTTGGTGGATATCATTCTCACCAACAACGGCTATAAGGTAATTAATTTAGGTATTAAACAGACTGTCGATTCCATCGTTTCTGCCTACGAAGAGCATCAGCCTGACTGTATTGCCATGAGTGGTTTGTTGGTGAAGTCAACAGCTTTTATGAAAGAGAATCTAGCAGTCTTTAACGAGAAAGGAATTTCTGTTCCGGTAATTCTTGGCGGGGCCGCACTGACTCCCAAATTTGTCTATGGCGACTGCCAAGACACCTATGATGGCCAGGTAATTTATGGTAAAGATGCATTTGCCGATCTTACGTTTATGGATCGGCTAATGCCAGCAAAAAAAGAAAAAGGCTGGCAAGATAAAGAAGGATTTATGGGTGACTATGCTCAGTACAATCAGAAAGGTAATCGAGCCATCGAGCGGGCTGAAGCTGAGCTCAATGGTGCTTCTAAAAAAGAAGCGAAAAAAGAGCCTGAGGTAATCGATACTAAACGATCTGAAGCAGTTGATATTGATATTCCTCGGCCTATTCCACCATTCTGGGGGACAAAGATTCTCAATCCTGAGGACTTTAATCTAGATGAATTGTACTGGCATCTCGATCTGCAAGCATTATTTGTTGGTCAGTGGCAGTTTCG
>JBCDFI010000127.1:0-11513 GCA_039178155.1 Cyanobacteria bacterium P01_H01_bin.105 | reverse complement strand
TTCGCCTGAGCTGGCTGTATGGAGGGGTGTTTGCCCCAAATCATCCGTTGCATGAACGTCTACTCCCTTATTGATTAAATACTCTGCTACTTCGGGAGTACCTGCCCAATGGAGTAGGGTTTGGTATGCATAAATTCTGTGGCCTACCATGTGGGGGCTACCACCACGTCTGAAAAAGCTTTTGACTGTGGCGAGATCTCCAGCTTCTGCCGCTTTAAATATTCTGGTTGGGGTTTGGTTTAGTATGGCGGTTATGCTTACACCAGCAATAGGCGTGTAGAACAGATAACGAAAGTAATAAAGCACAAGTGCTAGGGGAATGCCGAATAACAGAGTTCGATATCGTTTTTTGTATATGGTAAACATTGTTTTGTTAGTAGTGCTGTCACTGATTAGAGATGCCTGTTCAGGTTCTTGGTAAATGCGACTGCAGGTATTGTGGGATGGTTGCAATCTCTGTGTTAAGTGCAGGTGGTGCATCAGTTACGCGTCCCAGCAATAACTGGTCTTTTTCTATTTCACTGAACAGTAATACTATCTACTTCTGAAAGCTAGCTGATGCATTAGGTATTTACTCATCTCTGCTGAGAAGACTAAATACCTAATGCATCAGCTAGCTTCCATCCGATTGTCTGAGTATAGGCTGGCTTAGTCTCATCATAAAGACCAAGCATAGAGAGAAGCATAGGAGAGATTTCTTGATCTCTTTCTACCATTTTATTGCTAGCCATACCGCTCAAACTATAGTCACCATACTGATCTTCTGGACGGGTAATCCCACGCTGTTGATCCAACAAATCACTTAATCCTGTGACATTCATTGCCGTTCCAGTAAGTTGGTCTAATAATTGCCCTCCAGCATAACCTCCAGAAAAGGCAGCTCCTTTAGGACCCAGAAAACCTATACCACTTGCTACTGCATCTGAAGTTCCTTGTACAATAGCACTTGCATCTCCTCTTTGATGAGCATCGTATGCGTCGGCTCCACCCATTACAACTCCTAAAGCATTAGCTCCATGGCCGAGTCCTTTAATAAGTTTACCGGTACGGCTAGCAACACCATGGTCTGATGCTGTTCCTGCTAAGCCTATAAGATCATCGGCCATAGGAGCGTTCCACAATAAGTCTGCAAAAGGATCTACACCAGGATAGATTGTTCCAAATAGAGTTGCGTCACCTAGAGACTGAGTGAGAGTTGTCAAAGTGCTCACGGCCCCATTAGCATTCTTAGTGTGTTCCCAAACTTTGGAAGCTGTAGATTCTCCAATAAATTCATTAAAAGTATTAGAAAAACTATTCTTTACCCATGAACTATCTTTATTAGTTTTGGAACTTGAGTTAGAAGCTGAACTTCTAGGTGTTGAAACAGCAATACTCATTGGAGCATCAGGGCTAGTCATGTCTGCTGAGCGGTCATTCCAGACACTCATCATTTGTTCTTCATCTTCGTAGCCGTAGCCCTGTTTTTGAATGGGCGTAGAGTGATCAAATTGCAGTTGAGTAACAGGTGCGTCCTCGCTCCGTTTAAGCTGCATCGTGGACACACTGTTATCAGGAGCACCCAATTGTCCAAAACTATGCCCAAAAACAGCTGCCTGATTTAACTGCGTTTGTATATCCCTACTACCAGCCCTATTCAATGGTGCATCCTCACTCTCTGCATCCCCAAACGAGTGAGTTGTTGTTGTTGCCACCAATTCCTGTTCTTGCTGCTTTTCCACCTGAGGAACTGCTTGTTTCGATGGAACATTGGATTTAGCATGGGCTGGTCCACTCATCAGTTCTCTCTCCGGTAGTTTTTACTCAAATCCAGCTCTAACCAAGCAAATCCTCTAACAAATCCATACCGCCACTGCTACCTAGCAAAGGCTCCAAACCGCCTAGCTGAGGCATGCTACCTGCCAGTGGGGGCATACCCCCACCAAACATTCCGCCCAAATCGGGCATGCCACCACCTATCATGTCGCCTAGACCCCCACCTCCAGGCATATTAAACCCGCCTAGAAAAGAACCAACCGTATCCTCCATGGACGATTCAATCCCTTCACCCTTAATCAACCCTGACAGTAACGAATTATCTAACCCCGCCACTGACCGAACCGCATTGCCGATCTGCCCGATGGGTCCAGGTAACACGCTGGTAACATCCAACCCAAAGGTATATAGGCTTGGGGCAATATCAACAAACTTTTTGCCAAGACCCTTTACACCCTTGCCAATGCCCTTACCAATGCTCTTAAAACCCTTACCAATTTTCTTAAATAAGCCACACTGTACTGGCGGCACGTCCATACTAGGCGAAACCAGCCCTTCACCTGTCAAGCTGATACGGCCTTTGTTATTCTGGGCGGCTTTAGCTCCAAACTCATGTGCTTCAGTGCCCGACTGTCGTTTCTCTTGATTTAATGCTTTAGCCTGCACAGGCTGAGGTACAGCTAAAGATGGCAGTACCTGTTCAAACTGATGGCCAAAGTTTGTTGCATGATTTAGCTGGGTTTGGGGCTCTGCAGTATCGCTATGTAAAGACGATTCTATAAGTAGCGAATCAATAAAGGGGCGAAAATTTGACCGAGAGAGAGTCTGCTCACGCCTGTCCGTCTTGGCGGTGTGCTGCATCGTTGGCGATGGTGATGCTGTTTTGATTAATGTCCCCATCGAGGTTCTCCCAAACGTCTAATCAGGTACTCGTTTAGTCCAATAAATCCTTGAACAAATTACTACCACTGCCCAGAGCTTTCATAATGTTGCTATTCATGCCGCCCATTCCGCCACCGCCAAAGGAGCCGAATAATGAGCCCAGTCCTCCCATGTTAGATAGGTCGGGCATGCCGCCGCCGCCCATTCCGGGCATCATGCCTTGCATACCCGGTAGGCCGTTACTCATTAACGAACTTAAGAAGCCACCAGCCCCTTTGAAAGCGCCTTTAGCGGCACTGCCAATGCCTTTACCAACCTTCTTGAGACCACGACCTATTTTTTTGAATAGGCCACATTGTACCGGCGGAGCTTTCATACTCGGTGAAACTAAACCACCGCCCATAAGGCCGCTGCCTAATTGTACCGATTCGCCCCGTGCTGCTTTGGCCCCCAGCTGATCGGCCTCTGCTTCTAACCCAGGATCGGCATTGATGGGAACACCTTTCCCCTGAGGTGTGGGTACCCGTCCTGCCCGCTGCTGTATGACATGGGTTAACTCATGGCCTAAGAGGGCCTGCCCATCTAAACTATTGGGGCTATACTGCCCTGGCGCAAAATGGATATCTTTACCTTGGGTATAGGCAGCAGCACCAATGGATTGGGCCTGGGGGCTTTCGTGTATCCGCACATCACTAAAGTTGGTGCCAAACGCCGCTTCCATTTTTTGTAGTACGGGCTGAGGTAGCGAACTCCCTACTCCCCCAGACTTATGAGTGAAGTCATTAGTCTGCTCACGTTCAGTTGATTTTGCTTGAATCGGGGCAACTGTCGCTGATCCTGTCTGTCCGAATGGTTGATGACCAAATAATGTGGCGTGGTTCATCTGTTCACGAATGCTGGCCGAGGATGTAAAAACGCTCTCGTCAGCAGCTAGTGAACTCCATGTTGCGGCTGCAGGCAATGGGGCATGGGTTAGCTCAGAAATGCCTTGCCAGGATGCTGCTGAATTGTGGACGGGAGCTTTTGTTCGGGGAAGTGTTGCAGTGCCCATAGCCTTGGTTAGAAACGAAACCGCACAATTTTCTTTATTCTCTCTTGGACTGTGGAGAATGTCATCAAAGATTAAGACTTTGATATCAATGCATCATGACACCCAGCCACGAATTTCACTTTCATTTATGGAACGTTCAAGTTTAGCATATTCACTACGAGCCGCTTTTAGTAAGTGTTTCATCATTACCGGTTGATTATCATCTGCCGCAAAAAAAGCGGCATTTAAGACAATGTTACGAATGTTGCCTCCAGCTACTGTTAGTTTTGCTAATTTTTTGAACTCTAATCCCTCGGTTGGCGTTTGAGGTGGAAACATACGTGACCAAATTTGCTGGCGCTCAGCATATTCTGGAAAGGGAAATTGAACGATAAAACGAATACGGCGGATAAAGGCTTTGTCAATAGAATCAGGCAGATTACTGGTCAAAATAGCTAAACCTCGATAAGATTCCATCCGCTGTAGTAGATAGCTCACTTCGATATTGGCGTAGCGATCGTGACTATCTTTAACTTCGTTACGTTTGCCAAATAAAGCATCGGCTTCATCAAAGAGAAGTATTACTCCTCCAGACTCAGCTGCATCGAAGATTTTGCTCAGGTTTTTCTCTGTCTCACCAATGTATTTACTGACTACTGTACTCAGATCGATTTTGTAAAGATCTAGCTGTAGCTCTTGCGCTAAGACCTCGGCAGCTAAGGTTTTTCCAGTACCGCTAGCTCCTGAAAATAAAGCTGTGATACCTAGACCGCGCTGACTTTTACCGCCAAATCCCCAAGTACTGTGAACTTTCGAGCGCTGTCGCAGATGGGCAACAATCTCTTGTAATATATATTTTTGTTTTTCTGGTAAAATTAAATCATCCCAAACGGTATCTGACTGAATACGTCGAGCATGGTTATCCATACGGGGACGAGCTTGGGTGCGACAGGCTTGCCAAAGCTGAGGGGCAACAGTTTCAAACTTAGCAGTATCTAGCCCAACATTTTTAGCAGCGGCTTCGTTACCAGTCATTTCATTTTCTATACTTGAATTAGAGGACAGATGCCCAAGGGCATCGGCATAGGCTGCTTGAATTAAGGATGTATTGAGATTGAATTGGGTAACGAGCTGCTGTACGTGCTCATTTGCTGTCGGTGAAGTATCCAATAGTGTATGCCAGAGGTGGCGTTGTTCGAGTTCTGTCGGTAGTGCCACGTCAAAACTCACGGTTGTGTGAGCATCTAAGTTCTGACGATTGCGACTGGACACCATGATTGGGCTAATCACTTCTTCTAAAAACTGATCGACTCGCTGTGGAATTGAAGCATGGTTTTCACTACTGCGGTCATCCCACTCTAACAACAGGGTGCTTTGGCTCAAAATCGATTCTCGCTGCCATCGCCGTGCAACTCGGTTTAGCTCTGAAACACTGCTAGGTAGCCTCGAAACAGACAGGATGTGTAAATTTAGATTGAGTGCGGCAGCAGCGGTAAATGCGATCCCTCGACAATCTCGCATTTCACTTCCACAAAGTTGTAGCACTGGCAGGCTACGACCAATCTTTTTTGCCTGGGTCCAGGTACGAACTATTTGCTGTGCGATCGCACCGTGGGATGGCACAAGTTCATCTACAGTTTTTACGGGTTTGACTAATCCTGTCAGCTGACTATCTAGATGATAAACCCCTGTCAAAAAATTCAAGATACGTTCATCAAGGCGCAGTGGGCTTAGCGTTAGGGCTTTACCAGGTCCCACCTCCACCAGCTGCCAGTGACGTAGTGGGGCTCCTGGCGATAGGGCCGACCAATTAGGTTCTAGTAGATTTCCCAAAGCCAGACTAAAGGTAGGATAGTTACGTTGAGCATCCCCATGAAGGGCGGCAAATATGGGTGCAAAGGTGGCATCAAGTTCCATTCCTGCACACAGTAATAAGATCTCTTGTTCAAAGGCCGACAGGTGGCAGAGCGTGCTTAGTTGTTCTAGAGCAGACGGCAGCTGGGTCATTTCTAAAGAATGAAACCGCTCTAGAGCCCTCTCTACTGACGGCACATGGGACAGCATTGGTAAATCCATGGAAGCCTGCTGTAGTCGCTCGACAAAACGAGCCTTGACCACAGTGATGGCCGCACTGAGATACTGCTGGTTCTCGTCTAGCCAGGTATTCATAAGGTTGCTCCAATGGTCACCAGTGGGCCAATGTAACGCTGTACCATAGGGTTTTCAGCTTCTGGTAAATCTACCTCTAGGGGACTCTCGGCCCCGTCAATTTGCACTCTGACTAAATAGGTACCCGCACGTATTTCTTTGAGGGGGAAGGTGAGATAATGGGTATCTGCTGTTCGTTGCTCTCCTTTACACACATAGACTTGAGTATCACGCTCTTGATCATTTAGTAGCAGATAGGTGCTCTGATGGGTAGCCACAGTAACATCAACACTTACCCTCAGCTGACCATCGTATAGTCCTTCATCTATTTCTGATAGGTCTAGAATAAATGGCTGATTATTATCTTCTGTCGGGTCTGATTGGATAGTTGGGCACAAAACAATCGGCATCAGGTTCGACAGGATCGAAAAGTCTTGACTGTAGTTCCCGTTTTCGCTAACGGTTTCTACATGGGCAACTCGAATCCCTTGGGCACCGGCTCGTAGGTATGTTTTTTCAGCTGATGGCAGCATAGAAAGAGTGATTTCTACCTGTTGTTTGCTCACTTGCTGAGGCGTTAGTCGAGCCTGCCCGAGCTGTACCTGTACCTTGATATTGTTTTGGTTGCCGGTTTGACCGCTTTGCAGCTGCCGTCCCTGTAAAACTAAATGGCTGTCAAGGGTAACGGGGGTATTTAGACTGCCAGGGGTGCTGACCTTAGTCAAGACTGGCCGCACTGGAGAGGTAAAGAAACGACGACTGCGGACTGGCAGTGGAGATTTTCCAGGTTTACGGCCCTGAATGACTACAGCCGTAGCCTGATAGGCAAAAGACAGAGAATAGGGAATCTGAAAAAAGACTGACCACACCCGCGACAGTTCTTCGGTGGTAATATCACTCGGGAAAAATTTTACCAGCTGAACTTGTTCTGCCAGAGTAGAGGCCTTTAGTTCCTGTAGGTTAGAACTAGTAACCGTCTCACGAATCATCTCTTGGGTAATCAAGGGACTGTCAATCAACGTTTGAATGGAACTGCCCATCAATCGTTGGGGTTCTAACCGTTGCTCGTTACCGTAGAAGGTAAGAATATAGTGCAGATCCAGGCTAGCCTGACCATGCTTTACCAAATCTCCCTTGGGACGTCGGGTTCTAATATCAGCATTACGCCAGGCTGTGTTGGGCATTGCATGGTAAAGGAACACATTGATTCGGGCACCTGAAATGTTGCCACCCGGTGCGTCGGGTCGCTGGGTCGTAATCTGGGCTCCAGGCACATCCTGGGAAATGCCCTCTTGCAATAGCTTATTGAGTACGGCGGTAACCGTTGCGATCGCAAGATGATTACTCATCAACGCGTTTCCTAACTCTTTGTTCCATCGTCCTTTCTGTAGATACCCAACCCTAGTTACAACGACCAAACCCATCGAACTTCGCACTTCTCTGAGTAAATCCACACATAGCTTTAGATTGAGGCAATAATTGTGGTCAATAACAGATGAGTAGCGTAGGATAATGTAGAAAAATAGGCATAAGTCTCCTATGAGTAGCCGTTGGTTTCGTTGGCTAGTTCCCCTATGGGCCATCACTAGTTTGGGTATGCCTGCCTGGGCTCAACAAGCGGAATTTGAGTTAGAAGATTTTGACTTTTGGGCTGAACAGTGTTTGCTCTTGAGCCAAGATACTGACTATGAGAAAACCCTTGAGGCCTGTGAACAGGCCATTAGTCTCAAGCGCAAACGGGATAATTTAGACCTGTGGTCAGCCCGTAGCCGAGCCCTATTTGAGTTAGGACAATATGTAGAAGCTATTGGCTCCTATAACCGGGTACTACAGGTGGCCCCCCGCGAATCGGTGGCATTGGCTTACCAGTGTGCATCCTATGTACAATTAGCCCGCTTAGACGATGCCATCGGCACCTGTGAACAAGCCCTGATCATTGATGGTAATTGGGGAACCGATTCGCCCGCACTGGCCTGGTACTATCACGGACTGGCCCTCCAAACCACGGGACGTTTAGAGACTGCCTTAGGGTCCTATGGACGAGCGTTGAGAGTGGAGCCTGAGAATGTTATAGCCCGTGCTGGACAATGTGCGGTAGCGGCTGAACTGGGATATAGCGGTGGCTATGGCAACAGCTATCGAGGCTGTACCCTAGGTGAATCAGTTATTGCCTATGAACAAGCCCTAGCTCAACAGCCCGATGCGGAAACCCTATGGTTTCAACAGGGATTAGCCCTAGAACAGCTGGGGCGTTATGCACAGGCACTGACATCCTACGAACAGGCGCTAGCATTGGTTGGTGATTATTCGTTAGCCCTAGCCCATCAGTGTGGTGTTTTAAATCAGCTAGAAGAATTTGCAGCGGCTCTAGCAGCCTGTGATGCAGCCTTGGCGGGCAATGGTAAATGGAATCGCCTGGGACCGGGCTATGCCTGGAGTCAGCGCAGTGCAGCCCAGGTGGGGGCAGGTGATTATGAAGGAGCACTGGCCTCAGCTGATCGAGCGGTGGCGCTACTACCTGAATATCCGGGGAGCTGGAACAATCGAGCGGTGAGTCTTTGGCATTTAGAAAAACTCAATGAGGCAACGGTGGCGATCACCACCGCCTACAGTAAGGAAAAAGAGATTTTAGCTACCCTAGCAGCAGAGACCTTTGATCGTTCCTATCAAGAATCTCCCATTCTCTTCCACCGTCGTCGGGTATTTACGGCATTTAACCAGGGTTCAATTTTGTTGGATTTAGGTGCCTATACGGCAGCTGTTGAGGCCTATCAGCGGGCTGAATCTATTTTGGCGGACTGGCAGCCTCAGCTGGCTGGAGGAACTTTAGTCAGTGATGCATTTCTAGCAAAACTGTGGTCTAACTTTGCGATCGCGCTAGTCAACCATCCCAGTCAATCCTGGCAGGCTGGAGATTATGCCAGTCGATCTACCCAGTATGCCCCCGATGCCTACGAAATTTGGTATAACTCAGGCCTGATCCAAACGGCGGTCGGGCAGTACAGTAATGCCCTGGGTGCCTTGACCCAAGCGGCTGAGCTTGAGCCCGAAAATCCCGACATCGCCTTAGCCTGGTTTAACTTAGGGGCAGAGGCTCTAAACAGATACCAGCTGCCCATTGCTTGGCAGGCCCTACAGCAAGCAGCCATCATGACTCCAGATAATATAGACATTGCAATTAAACAAGGTGAAGTCTTGACCCAGGCAGGCTGTTCTCAAACCGCCTTACAGTTTTTTGAAATGCTGCTCAACGTCGCCCCCGACAATACTCTAATTGCTGAATACCATGGAGAACTAGTCGCAGCCCTCGGTACCGAAAGTTTACCATTTGTCAGCACATCAACCGTTGATGTCAGCCAGTGTAAAGCTATTTTCCAGGCCAGTCTTTTGCTATCTCCCCTGCTTGCTGCCACTCTATGATTAGTCTCTTTGCTACTAGCTTTGATTTTGTTCTACCTAAGGGGCTCATTGATGATGCAGGTACCCTCCATCGGCAAGGGCGTATGCGTTTAGCCACGGCCAAGGACGAGATTATTTGTGCTCAGAACCCGATTGTACAGACCGATATGAGCTATAGCACCTTGGTCATGCTGGCCCAGGTGATCGAACAACTCGGAGATCTAGAAACCATTACACCCGCCCTACTGGAGAATCTTTTTAGACCCGACTTCCAATATCTAAAACTGTTTTATGAACAAATTCACCAGGGAGCCACTGCTGAACTCACAACCCAGTGTCCCCAATGTCAGCATAGCTTTAGCGTGGGGCTAACCCCATCGGAAAAGCCCTAGGCTACCCCTCAGAAATATTACGGGAGGAGGTAGCCTGCATTGCTTATCATTTTCACTGGTCCTTGGAGAGTATCTTGGCGCTCAACCATGTCAGCCGTCGTCGGTGGCGTCAGTCCGCTATCCAACTCCATCAGAGACTACAGTCTGGGGATCATCAGATGGAGGAGAGCTAGACAGAGCAGCAGCAGGGTGAACAATCTCTAGGTCATAGGTGCAAAAGGCAGGTTTCTCTTGCTCAATCAGAGCCCGCAGAGCAGCTTCATCTAGCCCATCTAACTGGTCTTGAGTATCGGGTTTAAGGATAACAATAAAATGATAGGCCTTGCCGCCCCCCAAAGAGGGTGCATCACCGAGGGTAATCTCCCCAACGGCAAACTCACGTTCATCGGGTTCAGTTATCTCAATTTGTTGCGCCTCTAGTCCGGTGCATAGCTGTAGACAGAGCGTGAGACCACGGGCCGTACCTCGCCACTGATAAATCTCCACAGCGTGTCGAATCAGCCGCCGCTGCTGACTCAGGGGTAAGCGAGAATTCATAGGCCAAGCCACCCAGTGAGCCAGAAAAGGCACCAGCGCCTTTGGGGTAAGCAACGGATCTAAGTAAGCCCAAAAGGTTTCAGCAGTCTCATAAACAGGCTCAAAGGACTGTTCAAAAATACTGAGAAATCGTCCTAGAAAGTCAGATTCTTGATAAAATTCAGGTAGAAACTGTTGATAAATCCGACTAGGACGGGTGTAAAGCTGTAAGGTTTTGTAGGCAATCAACTGGACTGCCTGCTCGTCCCCAGCTAACTGATGATGTAAAAATACTTCTCCGTCAAATCCTAGGGTAAGGTGCTGATGCGATCGCAGCGCATTGGGATCTTCAAAAAAGTCATGGGGCAGCGTAAACCCTAGGGTTTTATATACAGTTTGGTGGGGAGGTAATTCAAAATAATGGGTGCTAAATTTTAAAGACTGTTGTACCGCTAGAGAAGTATTCTCTTGCCAGGATTCAGCGCAATCAAACCATGCGTCTGGAAATCCTCCCTGCAGTCCTAAACGGACCCGCAGCTGTTGTTGACTATTATTTTTTATCTTGACAGCCACTTCAGTCAGCTTACCTGGCACTAAAAGTACGGCTTCAGGGGCTGGTACGTCAGCCGCTGAAGCCGTCTTACCGTTGAGGGTGCTATCCCAATCAATGGGCGAATGGGTCGCCAAAGATAAATCAACGTTAGGCTGGGGCAGATAGACCATCTTAAAGCGCGACAAAAGTAACAGTATGTCCAGGATTGGTATCATCCTGCCATGAGGTAGCCGTTTCTAATTCTCCCAACGGTACTGTTACCATAGCCGTGGGAATTTTCATCCAGCCGGACGTCTCCTGATGACGGTAACGTCGCCAGCAAAATAGCTGTACCTGTCCAACGGAGCGGACTTCAGGATAGTCCTGCAGGAGTGCGATCGCATCAGAAGTTTGTACCGCTCGACCCAGGGGCCAGCCTTTGCCCTCAAAACCTCCCGTAATCGGATTAAAAAACTGATATAGCTTATTAAGCAATCTCTGTTGAAGATACGTCAGGTCTTCAGCCTGTTGATACTGAGACTGTAAGTAAATTTCTGCAGTCACCTGAATCCCAACATAGCTCGGGGGTTCAACAGTCGCTCGAATACCCAACGCTCGATGCAAATTTAGATGAGCTTGCAAAGAACTTTCGAGTTCTCCTTGTAGCTCCAGATGCTTTGGGTGCAAACCTTGCTCAAAGGAGCGAATGTCTATATAGGGAATAATCAACAAGCGCACGACACCGGGCGTTGTCAGATGAGGCACACGAACACAGTGAGCAAAGTAAACAGCTCGTCCCGATTGAAATTGCTTAGCCGTCCGTTCAAAATCTTCGGGGCTAATTGCTGTTTCTCGAGTG
>JBCDFI010000126.1:0-11528 GCA_039178155.1 Cyanobacteria bacterium P01_H01_bin.105 | reverse complement strand
ATCACTCTGAAAAATAAACAACGTCTCAGGTGCCAGCAGTCTGACCCACTGACCTTGACCACGCCATGCAAAAAACTCACTGTTAGGACTATCTCCAGAAGTAGCTCCTAAAATATCTAGACCGACACTAAACTGCGATCGCGCCGCTAGTACCTGTCTAGGTTCCTGTTTCACCCATTCTTGAAAAAATCGGAGCGCCGTGACACGACTACGGCCATCATCATCGGCACCTCGCGTCGGAAAACCAACCTCTTCTCCAAAAAAATCTTCTAGAAATATATTTCGACTGCCCTGACGAGACGCCGTCAGCCCCAGGGCAAACTCCTCTGTTGGTGTTTTCTTCAGAGGCTGTCGCCAGGTCAATTCATAAAACGCCGCATCTGACTCAATCTCTAAGATATCAAAGGGTTCTTCCTTAACCTCACTACCCGTAAACCCCGCATTAAACTCCAGGGTGCCATCACGGGGATTCAAAAACATTCGATAGCTAATATCAGCAGATGTCAGCCCTTCAGCTCGACCTAAGCTAACACTGACTCTCTCACCGTTGCCTAACAAATTGGCCTCAGTGTAGGTCAACTCCTGCTGAAACGACCCCACACTTGGAGAGCGGGCATTATCTACCCGCAGATCAAACCAGTTATGATCGGCTTCTTCAACTGTCACCGTCAATAGCGTTGCCCCCTGCTGTGGTCCTGCCGACAGTTCAGCCGACACCCGCTGAATCAACGGGTCCAGCTGCAACAGCTGTAGCGCTTCTAAAACATCATCAATATTGAGAGGAACAGCCGTCGAACGCTCTAAACGACGACTCACATAGCTAGGCTTAAGCTTACCAGGGCTAATAACCTGAATATCTTCTAACCCACCTTCAATGATCTCAACGTTGAGAGTGCCACCCTCAGCCGAAAACTCTTGAGGAGGAATAATTGCCGAAGACGTAATATAGCCTGCATCGGCATATAGATCAGTAATCGCTGAACGCACCTTAAATAGTTCAGTAAACGAAAGCGGCGTATTGAGAAACTCATCGACCGTACTCGTCAACTCTTGATCAGAAAAAACAGTACTGCCTTCAAATTGAAACCGTTCAATAACAACAGTCTCTGGAACATTTGGCCCAGGCTCTGGGGGTGTCGGAATCGGCTGAGTCTCTAGCAGTTCCTCTGGGGGTGTAATAGGCTCAAAGATAGTCGGTCGTTGAAAATCTTCCTCAGATGGCGGTTCAATGGTGGGAGTTACCGGATCAACTACCTCAATTTGTTGAGCCAGACTAGGAACAGCTCCCAAAAGAATGCCAACAGGAAAAACAGACGCACACAAGACAGATAACTTAAAGGGCATCACAGCTATATCTGGAGAACACAGGAGAATAGGTAGAATCTTGAGTGGCATCGGCCATTAGCATGACTGTGCCATTACTGCCATAGCGCCAGGTCTGGGCTTCAATAGGGCTGTCAGCGTTACTTGCTATTGTTTCAGATGTCTCATCTTGGGCATTCGCAATAATATTCTCTTCCGCCTGAGCTATATCTGCAGGACTTAGGTCGGCCAGTTCAGTAGGTTTAGGACTACTGGTAATTTGTTCTTCCGGTGTCGCAGATAGACCAGAGCGTGAGGTTATAGATAAATCGCCAATGTTTTGTGCAGCGGTTAAATCTCCTACTCCACAACCTTGGGCAATCAAGCGAGACGGATCGACAATATTTGGCGGCGGCTCAGCCGTAGGTTGGAATGAGGAAAATTCGCTGAACGCACCAATAACCCTGCCATCGGATGCCCCTTCAGTTCCTTGAAATGTAATATCGTTATTATTGACCGTGTCTTGAGTACGAATAGCAATATTTCTCAAGAATGGAGGCGCTATCCCTTCTTCAGGCACGAAGAAAACATTGCCCGCTTGTGCACCTGAACCTTCCGCATTGGTAGAAATATTGTTATCAAAGGATGGTGAAGCAATAACTTCAAAGTCGGTAAATAAAGCAACGCCTTTGAGTGGATCGTCTGTTCCGTTATTAGCATCGTCAGTATTTGCGAAGGTTGTAATATTGCTATTATTTGCTAACGCCAAAAACTCGCTGTCTAATAAGATCAAGCCCCCTTCTCCAGACGTACTTCTAGCAGAAATAGCACCGCTTCTATTAGAGGCTATTAAATCTGATTTAATACTGATTAAACCAGGCTCGCCTGTACCTCGATTATCTACCCTAATCGAAGCGCCATTTAGCGTACCAACCCGTCGAGCCTCGATCAGAACTAGACCCGGTTGTTGATCATTAACACTGGAAGTTTCAGGTATACTGCTGGCTGTTTCGCTTGCAATACCAGCTCTATCACCTCTTAGAATGACATCATTCTCGACATCGATAAATATAAATCCTGCTCCACCTTGACCATTATTTGAAGCTGTAACACCAGCGAAACCATCTCGTCCATCAATCTCTAGAGAGCCTGCATCTATTAAGATAAGTCCACCATTCGCTGATGTATTGATTGCATCGGGATTACCAACAGAACTAAAAATAGAAGTTCCAAAAAAAGGATCACTGCCTACTAAGGTTACTCGCTCATTAGCTCTAATAAATGTTGTCCCTGCCGAAGTTTCAGGAGAATTAACATTATCTCGAACTGAAGTTTGAATCTGAGATGCATCCGTAAGGGTTAAACTACCTGTATCTACAAATACAAAGCCACCCTGACCACCAGCTTGTTCCACAGATGCAAAGAGAATACTGCCGTCTTGCAGTTGAACTTCACCAGCAATGTTGGTCTGCAAACCGATAAATCCAGCATTTCCTTGGTCAATAGATAATGCTTGTAAGGTAGATTCTTGATCCAAGACTATAGAGTTAGTTGCACGAAGAACTATGCCACCCGCATTATTTAAAGAGTTGAATCCGAACGATCCTGTTGTATCGAAGAGCGAAGAAGATTGAAAGTCCGAAGCTATATCTGCTGTTGTAGATATAGTGCTGTTTGTAAGAGAAACAATTCCATTCTCTGATGAGGTGAGTGGAGTATCAAAACTAAGACCAATAGCACGTCGATCTGGCTCATTAATATTGATAGGTACTGTTGTAAGTGCAACAACAGTAGGCTGATCTCCAAAACCAAGTAATTCAACTCTACCAGTAGGTGCATTTAAGTTAAAGTCCCTAAGGGTTACTCGACTACCTACCAGCGCTAAAGTTCTTTCAACATTCACATCAATAGTTGTATTAGCGTCACCAACAGCTGTGATCTCACCGCTTCCAGCCGCAAATCCAAAGGCAACAGGAATGCTACCAGTGAATTCGCCGGTTGTTGGATTTAGTGAGTCAAACAGTGTGCCATCTGAAAACAACAAATTGCTAGCTGTTGCGGCAAAGAATGACCGACCAATTTCTAAGTCAGCTTCAGGACCAAACACTAGACCATTAGAATTAATTAGAAATAAATTTGCATCATTAGCCCTAATCAATCCATCTATATTGGAAACACTTTCTCCGGTAACTCGAGTAATAATGTTGTCTACATCAGGCGAAAACTTAATAAAGTTAGCTGTCTGACCGTTTGATACGTTGAAGCTTTCAAAGCTATGGAATTGATTACCTAAATCTTGCTGAACTACTGTTCTTCCCGTAATGTCAAACCCCGCAACAGTAGGAGTAATTTGTGTATTTGTACTACCATCAGTAGTAGGCAATTGGGCCATACCAGGTAATGGTAAAGCTGAGAGCACAACACCTATCCATAAACTTCTCCACCTAGGCTCACAGAACTTAATAGAAAATGTCATATTAGTGATTTTCTAGAGGCTTACGTGCAACTACGGAGCCGACTACACGAACATGCGTGTATGTACTTAACGTCAGTTGTAAATATAGCAAGTTTTTTCGACAGAATAGTCAAGTCCACTTAAATAATTCATAACAGGTTATCAGCCAGCAGTCAGTACATGAATAAGTCTGCTGAAGTGAGCAATATGGAGCATTAGCAAAGCTCTCTATGCCACTTGAGGCTCTGACGATGAAACTACTATCTGCTATTGGATTAAGTGCTGTTGTTCCGATGTTAATCACATCTGCGACGATGGCGGCGGTTGAACCAAATATCACGGTACCGGAGTCTTTGCAATCAAGTCGATCCCCTATGACGTTAATGCTACAGGGAATAGAACGTTTGGAGTTACAAGACTATCGGGCAGCTCTGGAGATTTTTGAGGATGCGATCGCACTCCAACCCGATCACGCTCAAGCCTGGGCTGGCAAAGGCGACGCCCTTTACGGACTACAGCGCCATGCAGAAGCAGCCATGGCCTATCGTCAAGCAACAGACTTAGATCCCAGTCTAGTCTCCGCCTGGGTTTGGCTGGGTAATGCCCTTGATGACAGCGGCCGTTTGCGAGAAGCACTCGATGCCTATCAACAAGCACTCACCGTCAACCCTAACTATGCCATTGCCTACTACCATCGTGGCATTGCCTTTGCTCGTGCTGAACAATATGCCGAAGCCAAAAAAGAGTTTCAACAAGTCACAAACCTAGCACCTGATATGGCCCAAGCATGGCTACGGTTGGGCAGCAGCTTAACAAAACTAGAGCAATATACCGAAGCTCTATCGGCATTTGACCAGGCTATAACTCTGCGCTCAGACGACGCAGAAGCTTGGTATGGCAAGGGCATCGCTCTATTGCAATTAGCTCGGCATTCAGAAGCAACCGCTGCATTTGACCAGACAGTTAGCCTAGACCCCACCCTGGCACGGGCCTGGTTTTTTCGAGGCAATAGTCTCTCGGAACTAAAACGTTACACCGAAGCCCTAGCCTCCTATGAACAAGTAACAAGTCTAGACCCAAGGGCTGAAAACGCCTGGTTTAATAAAGCCGTGATGCTAACCCATCTAGAACAGTATATCGTTGCCATTGATGCTATCGAGCAGGTATTAACGATCAATCCAGACAATGCCCAAGCTCAAGTCATGCGGGATGAACTCCAAACATTGGCAACCTCGCAGCAACAGTCAGTCGCCGATTTAGATCGATAGTGGCTCATACCACCAAATCACTGTGGATCATCATTTACATACCTGGAGCCGTCGCTCCAGGTTTTTCTTTATCCGCCATTGGCTCAAGCGCCATAGGAAAACCTTGAATAAGTCAAATCCATACAGCAATACGTTCCCACAGAACATTAAGGAGTTCTTGTTCCGTGAGTAAACTACTTCATGCCATATCTTTGCTATTAGCTATTCTGCTCTATCGCATGGTTGCACCGTCTCCTGCACCCGGTGGATATACTGGCAATTCTTCAACAAATTCTCAAATTTATCTGACTACTGCAATGACCGGTCTAGACTAATTTCAAGAAATTGTTTGCATTCACCATGGTCAATATATCCCGCTACTGGCAAATGATGGTTTTAACCACTTCAGGACACCTGCAGCGACGAGACTTTCCCAAAGCTCAACAGTGGTTTGAGTCCCTGTTTGGTCAGCGCTTAGAAGCTGAAATCCTGTCTGAGCGCGATTGTCAGATCACCCTGTGGGAATTAGCCCAAACCAAGGTGGAGAATGCACCCATCGCTCAGCTATGTCTACGCTGTTGGCTATCCCATCAAATTGAGATTGCTGGCACCCAGCTGGCACGCCAATTTGGTGAGACCTATAGCTTTACAGCAGCAGAGCTGTGGCCCTTGATTTTAGATGATGACGGCCAGGTTCCTGCCACCTATTCCTCATTAGCGATCCAAATTTTGGCTAAATATGACCCCAGTCAGTCAGCCTTAAGTACCTGGGCCAATCGACTGGCAAAAAGCCATCCCAATCTCAATCGCTTTTTGATGGAACAGGGGTTATATCGCATTAGTCCCTGGGCTATTCTCAACGATACCCGCATATCGCAGCTGCCCAAAGCCCTGCCCCATCTGAGTCAAAGTGAACTGGCCGCAGCTAGTCGATTGCTCAGTGCCTATCATCAGGTATATCGTAACGAGCGATTAAAACAACGCCAAGGTCGGGCTCGTCGTTGTGTTGATCCTACCGAGGCGCAGCTCCGAGAAATCATGCCCAATGAAGCACCTAATTGGGCCTTTGCTCAACTCCATGAGCTGGCAGACCAGCTGCGACAATATCGCATTGCAGTACGTCGGCGTACCCCATTAACTCAGTCGTTAGACAATACTGAAACAGGTCTTTCAAATCTCTCGACACCTGGATTAGACGATGCCGAACAAGCTCAGGATAACTTTTTACAACGGTATCGTGATCGTTTTGTTGCGACTCTCGATCAGGCAATTGAGCAAATTGTACAAAGCTATAGCGATAACTATCAAAAACGCAGGCCACCTCAAGATAGTGTGTATCGACAGGCACTCACACTATTTCACTGTAAAGGGTTATCCATGGGGGTTATTGCTAAACAGTTAGGCCTAACCAATCAAGTCAAAGTAACCCGTTTATTGCAGCTAAAACAGTTTCGAGCCAAGGTCTGTATCTACTGGTTAAATCAGCTTAAAGAACAGGTACAAACAGATGCTTTATCCCATATCTCAGCCGATCGATTATCTCAAATAGCCCAGCAGTTAGATCAGATTTTAGCCGAAGAAACAGAAACTGTGATGGCAGAAGCCGCCTCAGAGGCACAAATTCCTAAAAACCGTACCACCAACAGCGTTTTTTCCCGTCGTCTGTGCGAAACAGTATCATCCCAAATGCCGCCTGCACCATAGCCCATCAGTTTATATCCAGTTAATTCACGCTAACCCACAACATTGTCACAGCGCTTATCATGAATACTTCATCTCTCAATGCTCAACCGTTTGACATCATTCCGCTTTCAACAGAGACAGTTATACTATCTGACACCGATACACAGTGGGCTGAAGATATTTGCCAACATATTTCGCATGGAGATAGCCAGTGGCAAACTTTTCTAAAAGCGCTGGCGATGGCTGGAGTAAAACAATGGCTAAATGACGCCGGTCTAGTTCCAGCTTATCAACAGGAGAGAACGCCGACAGTCTCTGATTTGGATTTAAGGGTAGGGGACTATCGGCTTTGCATACTGCCCATAGGAGCCGTTGCTGATGACACCATTAGCATTCCAGATACTGCAGTCATCGGCGACCAAGCGGCCCATTTGTATATTCTTGCAGAAGTACAAGAAGAAGTGAATCAAGTTCGCGTCATTACGAGTCTGCGGCACGATCAGCTACAGCAATATATACAACAACATGCCAGCATAGCGACTCAGGGCAGCTATAGCATTCCCCTAAGTCAGTTTACAGTGACTCCAGAACAGCTTTTGGTATACCTAAATTGTTTAGAACCAGAGACTATCCTACAGCCAGCCCTTTCTGGTTTTAGTGAGCTAGCTGACACTATTACTACCGGGATGGTCAATGCTGGAAGATGGCTACAAGGAGAACTAGACACGATTGCTGAACAGCTAGCCTGGGAGCTATTGCCCCCCTTGACTCCGGCCCAAGGATTTCGCCCAGTTAAAGAAGAAATAGAAACTATCGTCGAAGAGCTTACCTCGCAGGGAGTTGCGATTCCGCTACGGGCACGGGGAGCCTGTAAAGAAATTAGTATCGCTGGTTTTCCCTGTCGGCTCTACGCTTGGGTATGGCCTCTGATGGAAGACAATACCCCCGAGTGGAGTTTATTTTTAATTCTAGGACCCACACCCGGAGAAACGCTACCCTTCGGTATTGAGCTAGCCGTTAGCGACCAGCAGGAAATATTGTCACGCTCTACCCTAAACCAAGAGTCTGCTGTCACATATTTGTATACCCAAGTCATTGGCTACTGGCAAGAACAATTTATGGTGGATATTAGTCTACCGAATGGTCCCACCATTAGTCTGCCCCCGTTTGGATTTGAAACGTCCCAGACGTGAGCACGGCTTGCAACAGCCCGTATACTAAACAGGCTATTTATTAAAAGGTCAGTCGGCATGACATCAAACCTGTTAGGGCTAATTGTTGGGGGACTGCTACCAGCTATTTTTTATGGTGTTTCGAGCGTATTTGCTAAAAGCAGCACTAATGCAGGTATGTCAGTTGGCGGACATTTATTCGTTATCGGTATTGCCGTCAGCATTACAGGACTGTTGTTCAATTTTATTTTGCCAGGAAGTACACCGCCGTTAATTGCCATTGCTTCATCTTCGCTGCAGGGGCTTTTTTGGGGCTTGGGCACGGGCTGTGTTGTTTTGGGCCTGCTGAAATATCAGGCACCGTTGGCAAAGCTCGTACCTCTCTACAATATGAATACACTGATTACATCTGGGCTGGCGCTGATCGTCTTTGCAGAATGGCGAGCGGTCAATCCTTTACAGCTTTTGATCGGTGCCGGGTTGATTATTGCCGGGGGTATTTTGGTATCAGGTGCATAAGGGGTTGAGAGGATCAACAGCGCCTTAAAATTAAACAAATCCTGATAATGACGAAGATTAGATAATTATTAGGTCAGAATTTAGGGCGTTTGTATAGAATCTAGCCATTAATGATTGAAGCTATATCGGAGGGTCAGCTTTAGCCGCTTTATCAGGCGGCGGCTACATGATGCTCTTTAAATGATTATAGGAAATTTCAAATGCCAATTATTTCTCGTTTACTAACGTCTGCAGGTACATTATTTGCGATCGCACTAACCAGTCAACTCGCACCTACTGCATCAGCCATGCCGGTCGCCGATAGCGCATCCCCATTACAGCTAGCTCAAAACGAACGGACAAAGATCGCCGTTTTACCCCTATCCTACGGCAACATCAATTCCAACTATTGGTGGTATTCCAGCTCCTATCGCGGCCAGGGAGCAGCCCGTGGCATTAGTGAATTATTGATCGGCGAGCTAGTCAACGACGGAGCCTACTCTGTTATCGATAGCAGCCAGGTAGCCGTCATGTCTGGCAACAGCGTTGATGAGAACGCCACCCTAGATCAGGCTCAGGCCATGAATGTAAACGCTGTAATTATGGGTACGATTACCCAGTTTGATCTAGAAGACAATCGACAGTGTGTCAACGTTCCATTTGTAGGTCGTACCTGCAGCGATGAGACCCAAGCAACTGTACGACTAAATGTACGCTTAGTCGACCCTGTCACCCGAGAAATTATTGCCACGGCTCAAGGCGAAGGCGATGCGTCTAGAAGCGGTGGATATATTAATCTCAACCGTGGTCCAGACGTCAGCTCCGATGAAAACCGAGCCGCTGATGAACTATTAACAGAGGCAACAGAAGAGGCGATTGAACAGCTTATTCCTGAGATTGCCGCCGCCGAAAATCGGTTTTAGACATGTATTTTTAGGCGCGTCTGCAAACAGTAGGCCAAGCTTGCCGGATCTGTTTAAATAGTTAAAGGAATCTGCGCAAACATAAAGTACTCACTGTGAGAAAAAACCGGTGGCTGCTGTCCCCCTTGCGTTGGCGAAGCCTGTCCTTGGGCTTAGGGGGACTTACAGGGGGTTATCGAGATGTGGCACGAGCCAGCGAGACCCCTCTGCCTACGGCATCTCCCCTTGGCAAGGGGAGAACTTTTGTAGATATACTGCCTGCTGGGGATTTTATTTATGTGCAATCGACTTAGGTTTCCAGTCAGCAATGACCCGCCGCTCTCCACGGGTGACAATCAGACAGTTATCATCCACATCTGTTGTTACCACCGCCCCCGCACCAACGGTAACATTCTCACCTAGGGTTACAGGAGCCACTAAAACACTGTTTGAACCGGTTTTGGTTCGGTCTTTAATCACGGTGGGGTGTTTGTTCACACCGTCATAGTTAGCCGTGATTGTGCCTGCGCCAATATTAACCTTATCGCCTAAGGTAGCATTGCCTATGTACGACAGGTGGGCAGCATTTGTCTTGTTCCCTATCGTAGACTGCTTCATTTCCACAAAGTTGCCCACACGACAGCCTTTACCAATACTCACCTGCCCACGCAAATGAGTATAGGGACCAATGCTGCTAGCACCCTCAATTTTGCTGTCACTGATAACAGAGTATTTAATTGTGGTATCTGCACCGATACTACTATTTTCAATTAGGGTACCAGGACCAATATGACAGCCTGCAGCAATAGTCGTATTCCCACGCAGATGGGTTTCGGGCTCGATCACCACATCCGGCTCAACCATTACCGTAGCATCAATGGTAATACTGTCCGGGTTAATCATGGTGATGCCAGACAGCATCAGATCGTCTTTAATACGTCGCTGCAGGACGGTGGCAGCATCTGACAGCTGTTTGCGATTGTTGATTCCAGAAATCTCTTCGATGTCTTCTACATCCAAAGCCATAACAGGGGAGAGATCTTTGACCACATCGGTCAGGTAATACTCGTTTTGGTCATTATCTGACCTTAGATGGGGCAGCACCGTCATCAGTTGTTGCCAGTTAAAACAGTAGATACCTGAGTTTATGCGCTTGTTGCTTCGCTGTTCAGGAGTGCAGTCGCGGTGTTCAATAATTTCAGAAACAATATAGTTCTCATCGCAAAAGACTCGACCATAGCCCGTAGGATCATCAAACTGGGCTGTGAGAATCGTGGCCGCATTATTGTTGTCTACGTGGGTCTGAACCATTTTAGCAATAGTTTCAGGACGCAACAGGGGCACATCGCCGTTAAGCACCAGCAGGTTACCTTCAAAGCCTTCTAGAGCAGGAATTACCTGCTGTACCGCATGGCCTGTTCCTAACTGCTCGGTTTGCTCGACAAATTCTAACTCGCTCACATGGGCTAGGGCGGTCCGTACTTCATCGGCCAGGTACCCTACAATGGCAATCTGACGTGCAGGCTCCACCTGGTCTAGACTGGCGAGCACGTTTTCGACTAAGGTACGGCCCCCTAGGGGATGAAGCACCTTGGGCAGACGCGATCGCATCCGCGTTCCTTTACCTGCTGCCAATACTGCCACTGCCAATGAATGAGTCATAGGAATTACGAGAATAAACGTGAGCGTCAGAACGTCGAAAATTTACGGGAGGAGTATACCGCGCGGCGGTTAGCCTTCCCAAGTATGCTGGCTTACTTTAGGCCTCTCTACCCCGTGGCCAGCGCCGTCGCCAAGCCCCGGTTGATTCCAGGTTACACAGCTGCTGTTCCTGCTGACGTTGGGCCATAATCGCCTCAGCCGTTGCCCTCAGTGTGGGATCGCGGTAGGGAATTGCCGCCCGCGTGCGCAGGTGTTCTTGCTCCTGTAGCGATAGGGGCGGCAGCGGGCGCTGATGGGCAGCGATGGTACAGGGCCAGTGACGACCGGCTCCGGGAAATGAACCAATGTTTAGACCGGCTAGCTTCATAGCAGCGCGAACCGCCGCTGCACAAGAGTAGGTAACCAGAGTGCCGCCAGTGGCAAGACAGCGTGTCGTCAGGGCCAAAAACTCCACCGTCCATAGCTGTGGACAGCGCTTGGGGGAAAATGGATCAAATAGAATGGCGTCGGCCTGCCATCCTTCTGCAATCAGGGGCTGCAGCGTCTGGCGGGCATCCCCGATAATCAGCTGAATATCCAATGTGGAGCTTTGGTAGCGATAGTCGGT
>JBCDFI010000125.1:0-11555 GCA_039178155.1 Cyanobacteria bacterium P01_H01_bin.105 | reverse complement strand
TGTCAGCACCTCTCTGCGGCTCCATCCCCAGATTCCGAAACGGGACTATCGCCCCCAGGCAGTGGCTATGCTCAACGCGGTTGGGTTAGCAGACAAGCTCGATGCTTACCCTGAAAATTTGTCTGGAGGGCAAAAACAACGAGTTGCGATCGCGCGTGCGTTAGTCAGCCACCCTAAACTTATCTTAGCCGATGAACCCACCTCGTCTCTAGATAGTCAGGCTGGACGAGATGTAGTAGAGATCATGCAGCGTCTTGCTCGCGAAGAAGGTTGTACCGTCCTGTTGGTTACCCATGACAATCGCATCCTCGACATTGCCGACAGAATCTTGCATATGGAAGACGGTCGGCTCCAGTCATAAAAAAGCAAAAAGAAAAACAGTGAAAAGAAAACACACGGTTTCCGTTCCACTGTCAGGTTGAGAGGATATCTTGCTTTACCTATTCGTTAAAACTGTTTAGACTGCAGTCAGCTGTTTCTCCAGGTCGCTGCTATACTCACCCTTGCTAGCTAAACTATTAAACTTAGCTCGTTGCAACAGTCGCTGTTGAGCTTCTGCAATGTTACCATCCTTTCCTGCCCAATGATCTAAAGCAGGCTGTTGAATTGCCCGAGCATAAGAGAATGTTACCGGCCAGGGGCACTGACTGCCAAAATGCTTATTCATCGCATTTAGATGGGCAGAAGACTGCTCTTTCGTTTGGCCACCCGAGAGAAACGCAATTCCAGCCACGGTCGCAGGCACATTTTTCAGCAGACAGCGAATTGTTGCCTCCGCCACGTCTTCTACGCTGGCGTGGAAGCCAGACGCTTTACCAGGAACTACCATACTGGGCTTTAAGATCATCTGATCATAGGCCACACCCTGGGTGTAAAGCTGCGAGAAAACAGCATCTAGAGTCTCATCAGTCACCTGATAGCAGCGCTCTAAAGAGTGATTGCCATCAATCAGCACCTCCGGCTCTACAATCGGTACCAACCCGCCTTCCTGACACAGAGCAGCATAGCGCGCTAGTCCATGGGCATTCGCTTCAATACAGGCTCGACTGGGAATACCATCACCAATGGTAATAACTGCACGCCATTTGGCGAACCGAGCCCCCATTTTGTAGTATTCCGCAATCCTCTCCCTAAGACCATCCAAACCCTCGGTCACCTTCTCTCCAGGATGCCCAGCAAAGTCCTTAGCTCCAGTATCTACCTTGATGCCAGGAATCATACCTGCATCGGCAATGACTTTCAAGAAGGGCACACCATCACGGGTAGTTTGACGAATGGTTTCATCATAGAGAATGGGGCCACTTACATAGTCAGACAGTCCTGGCACAGATAAGATTAATTCCCGATAAGTCTGACGAGAAACTTCTGTCGTGGGAATGCCCAAAGCGTCAAATCGCTTATTGCAGGTTCCATTGCTCTCATCCATTGCCAAAATCCCTTTGCCCTTTTGAACCATGGATTTGGCCGTAGATTTAAGTTCTTCAGTATAGGTGCCCATAATCGCCTTCCTAACAAAATTTTGAGTAAAGTGGCAGCAACAAGCAGATTGAGAATGATTTTTCATTATGCTTGCGCGGCCTCGTCTTATTGACATATAATCTCAATAATGACACACATGTCAACTATGTTTTTGAATCAGTGATCATGGGGCAGCTGTTATGAATGCAAGCACTCAAGCTGTATCAATTGGTGCTATGGGAAAAATTGCCAGTATTCCGGTGTTATTCCGGGGGGAGTTTTCGTCAGCAATTGTGGACTTTAGTCCCTGGACCATGGATGAGAAGACGCAAGAACATTGTGATCCTAACTCGATGGATTTTGCGTTTTCGTTTCCCAAGTGGCATCCTCAATTAAACTGTGGCTGCATTTTATTGCAGGTTTGTTTTGTAAACCAACTTTCAGATAGAAACAACTGCTTCCACGGTGTTGAAGCTTCTGGCCATGGTCATCGGGCTCAGTATTGGAAATTTTCTACCATAACTGACTGGCAATTTGTCGGAGACTCGTTGCCATCTGATGCGTCTCAGCAGCAGCTCAAACATATCTTTCATCAAATTCACACGCTGTTTGGTTATCCCGCTTCACTACCCCATTAACTCAAGCGGCCCGCTAGATAAGCTAGGTCTTAGCTGAAAACAGCATCTGATTAGATAAACTAAGACATGAGTGAAAGATTTAATTTTGTAGAAAAGCACAGGTTTTAAACATAAACAAAAATATGCGTCCTCTTTGACTACCCCCAGAGGACGCTGTCTGACTTCGTTAGATAGGCTACTAGTTAAAATCGCCAAGGTTTACTATGTGGTTCAAATTCTCCGTAAATCAGCATAGCCCAGGCAAAGGCGACTGTAATAGGTGACAGTACCAACAACAGCCTCAAGTTTATCAAGTCAGATAGACCCAAATCAAAGAGATTATGCATAGTGCTATTCGTCCCAAAGTTTCTTCTAAATAGGTTTAATCTCTTAAGAATCCCTGAATCTCATTTAGAGTTGGTTTGCCAAAGTTAATCACATTCCAAATAAGAGAAATAACTAGTGGCAACAACACTAATGATAGTCGTGAGTCAATTCCAAAAACTTCAAGTTGGATAGGTAATTGAGGTTCACGTCTAATAAATTGCATGGCACCAATGGCTCCTAAAAACCAAACGGTAGGTATGCCTAAGGCATGAATTGATAACCATCGAACAGTGTAAATGGGGTACTCTATTGGCCGATTGGGATCTCTGTTGGGAATATTAGCTGTCATTGTCTTAAAATCTCCTTGAGTATCTTATTGATTTAGTGATGGTCCTGTAAAAGGAACTCGGTTTTGGAAATACTCGTCAAGTTGTTGCTTGGCCTGAACACGATTTTCTACAACCGGAACATTGATTTGCCCTGCTCCATAATATTCATCAGGTCGAGGTGTACCAAATGCGTCGTAGGCTAGTCCTGTACTGACAAACAACCATCCTGATATAAATACAGCTGGAAAGTTGATCAGATGTAAAACCCAAAACTGCGGGTCAGTAATAATGTCCGACAAGGGACGTTCTCCGGTAGTGCCTGCCATATCATAATCTCCTTTAAAGCTGATATTTTCAGTGTTACGCAGTCGCTATTGATGCTTGACGGCTGAACTCAGTAATAAATTTTGGCGTTGCTAATATTTGAGAAAAATAAGCTGCGAGAGACAGACAAAGAACAACTGCAGTAGTCGGGCTCATCTCTTGAATTAGCAATGACAATTTCTCGATAACATCAGTTTGATTTAAATGATACTTATTGTCAATAAGATCAGGTGTAAAAAAATGTTAACTCCTTATGTTTTGAATATTTTATGTATCACCTATCTGATAAGGCTATTGCTGGAAGGTGTTGCTAGTATCACAGCGACAATACTCAGCGCATGTAGCGTACACAACAATCGTTAAGGCTGTATTTCTTATCAATACCTATTCTCATTAGTGTGTTACTATGAATCCTATGTTTCTAAGGTGACTTAACTGTATAGTCGCCTTAAAGGCATGGGTTACTTCAGGCTTTCTTACTATATGAGGCTGTCAATTTGTAGACGGTTTCAATTATCGCAAGTTTTGGTATGGGAAGAGATTCTATCTCTTTCACAGTGGTTGGAATAAGATAAAAGATTCTTTTCTCAGGTATTCCTATGAGATTATTAATTAGAATTAGTCTAATCTTGTTAAGTGGCTTTTACTGCTTGTATTCAGCTCCGATGGCGCAAGCGTCTACAATGACAGCATTTGAAGGTACTATGCATAGACAAGAGCAGGAGAATTTCCTTAAACAAACACTTGAGCAAGACTGCTTCTCTATGGCTGGAACACAAGGGCTAAAAAAATGTAAGGATTTAATTGATCAAGATCAAGATAATTCGGAAGCTTGGAACCAGCTTGGTCGTATTTTCTATGATTTAGAGAATTATAAGGAAGCCTATTTGTCATTCATGCTTGCCACGCACTTTCGGACAGATTATGCGATCGCGTGGGCCAATACCTGTGCTGCACTGAGTCAGCTGCAGTATTATAAAGATGCTTTAGCTGCTTGTGATAAATCTCTAGATTTTAGCTTTTCGTCACAAGGGTCTGTTGATGAAAAGGTTTTGGCCTTGAATAATAAGACAGTCGCTCTTTATTTTTTAGGCCGTTATCAAGAGGCTCTTAAAATTTCTGATCAAGCAGTTGCGCTTAAGCCAGATGATGCTCAGGCAAACATAAATCGTACTGTTGCACTCCATGCATTGGCTCATAAAACAACTCCTCAAAGAGAGGATTTCACATGATGAGATGTATGTATCGCTTGGGTAAGCATCTTATACTCCGATATTTTCTGCATCATGATTGTTTGAAAGAATTATTTGTTAAGTCTACTTGTAGGTATAAGAGATGATTGTTTTCGCTTTAAAGCGGTTAGCGTTTTTCGCTATAGCCATTAGCCTTAGTTTGCTTCTATGGTATGAACCTGCATTTGCAATTACCTATTCATTTCAATCACCTGGAACACCGGGACAAGAGGGTGTTTTGATGGGTTCTGTTACGTATGATTTAGATATTGCCCGTAAAGCTTTAGAGGATATGACCTCCAATAGAGGAACATCAGGAGTGCTCAATCTCGAAGAACTAGGAGAAGGTAGTGAATTTTCCTTCGAGTATGTTTCTCCTCATTCAGGAGTGAGGCATTCGGAACAGACTATTTGCGATCGCAATATTTATGATCTCAATAATGGCCTAGAAGGCAATGATGTCATTGGTGGCAAAGAAGGTCCGTTCTTTGATTTTAATGGTTACTCTGATTTAGTCTCAGTTGACTTTAAATCTTGTGTGGGCGACAAAAATGAGTTTGGCATTTCTTCCATCTCAGAGCGAGATCCTCAAGTTGCCTATAGTGAACTTGAATCTCAGTTCAATCGACTTCTGTTAGTTGAATCTGATTATAGCGGCATTAAACCAGGACGATTTAAGAAAAAGCTACCGATCAAGTTTAATCTAGAAAAGCCATAGTTCGCCATTTGAATCCTTTTGACAGTCTTGCTCCTAGCTCTCTTAGTCTGTCGCAGTAGTTTAGCCGTGCTGGGCGCAGCGCGGCTTTTTCTATCGAGAGTGCATGGGACAGTATGTTGGATACTAAAATAATTCATCCTCCACTGAGGTCTGAATTTTACAATCTGATGTGGGATATGCCACGCAGATCAGAGCATAGCCTTTAGCTAACTGGTCATCATCCAGAAACGACTGATCAGATTGATCAACAGTCCCCGATAAAACCTTGGCCGCACACACACAGCAAGCGCCTGCTCGACAAGAGTACGGCAGGTCCATTCCCGCTTCATCAGCGGCATCTAATATATATTCATCTTCTGGAACTTCAATGGTCTGCTCAAGATTGGAGGATGGATCTACCAGCGTGACTTGAAAGGTTTTCATGACGGGCAGTTGTTCTATGATTTGGCTATTATTGTAGGCTGCAATTGAGAATCAATGTCAAACAAATAACAAGATTGTCCACTAAAAAATATTCTTTAGAGAAGTTAAAGACTGTGAGAAAGACAGGCTAGATAAGCCTGAAACAGGTTTTTATCAGGGTTGAATACTTACAGGCAGTTTTAATTTTGGTAAAAAACAAGACATCTAATATTAAAATATTTAATGAGAATCTATCTTATTTATGAAAAAACTGTATTCGTATAGTGAGTCCATAGCTAGGGTGGCGTGGCCCAGTTACTGACGTAGATGTTATTCGGTGCAAAGTGGAGGGTGGAATTATGCTAGCTATTCGGAATCTCAATAAAACTTATGCCAATGGAATTCAAGCACTCAAAGATATCTCTTTAGAGATCGACAAGGGCATCTTTGGATTGCTGGGACCTAACGGTGCAGGAAAATCTTCTCTCATGCGGACATTGGCTACTCTCCAAGATGCCGATAGCGGTTCCATCAGCTTGAATGGTATTGATATCCTTAAAGATCCACAATTGGCTCGATGCCAGTTGGGCTACTTGCCTCAAGATTTTGGCGTATATCCTAATGTCTCTGCTACAGAACTTTTGAACCAATTGGCAGTTTTCAAGGGGTTTACCCACAGCCGACAGCGCCGAGATATGGTGGCTCATCAGCTGCATTTGGTTAATCTCTACGATCAGCGCCATCAGAAGCTGGAGACTTTTTCTGGCGGCATGCGTCAGCGTTTTGGTATTGCCCAGGCCCTATTAGGCTCACCAGAGCTGGTGATCGTTGATGAGCCGACAGCGGGTTTGGACCCCACCGAACGCATACGGTTTCAAAATCTGTTGGCAGAGCTTAGCCAAGATCGAGCACTGCTGTTATCTACCCACATTGTTGAAGATGTGGCAGAGCTATGTTCCCAGATGGCGGTTTTACAAAAGGGTCAGATTGTTTGTCAAGGTAGTCCTTGGGAGCTAGTCAATGCTTTGCAAGGTCAGGTTTGGACTAAATGGGTCAATAGTCCAGCAGATATCGATCCTGGGTGGCGTCTAATTATCTCGCGGATGGTGCGAGGGCAGCGTTCAGTTCGGATATGGAGTGAGACTTATCCGGGTGAAGGATTTGAGAAAGTTATACCCGATTTGAATGATGTGTATTTTACGGCTCTGATGAAGACACCCACTGCGATGAGGGTCTGAGCCACCGTCTGATGATTGATTTGATGATTGATTCCAAGTGTATTGGTACAGGTGCTAGATCTATACCAATACAGTTATCTCTGTTGCCCCCTATGTCTTCTACAATTGCTATCCTTCTCTTTGAGATTCGTTATCACCTACGCCGACCGACGTTTTGGTTAGTTGCAGGACTGTTTTTCACCATTGGTTTGGTGGACATTGTTTCTAAAGCGAGTGAAGGCAACGCTTTCTTTTTTGTCAATAGCCCCTCGCAGATTTTTCAAACAACAATCTGGTATACAATTTTTGGCATTTTAGCGGCTGCAGCCTTTGTGGCTGAGACATTTGTGCGAGATAGCAATACTCGTATGGAGTCGCTGATTTTGGCTACCCCTATTCGTAAGTGGGATTATCTAGCAACGCGGTTTGGGGCAGCATTTGGGGTGACGGTGCTGGCATTTTCTTGCTATATCCCTGGCATGATCTTGGGTACGTCGTTTCCAGGGTTAAATCCCTATGCGTTAGGTCCGTTTCGTTTAGGCGCTTACCTGGCCGCCTATGGTCTGATTGCATTACCCAATTTGTTAGTGGTAAGTGCGATCTCATTTGCCATTGCCGCTCGCACCCGCAGCCTCGCCATCACCTACGCCGGGGCCATTGTGTTAGTCATGCTCTATTTAGCCTCGCTGATGATGGTAGGGGCTGACGTGATTAACTATCAACAGTATCAGCTGTGGGCCATGGTGGACCCCTTTGGGTTTTATGCCTTTGAGGCAAAAACACTCACCTGGACAGTACATCAACATAATACTCAAATGCCTCCACTGGGGGGGAGTTTAGCTTGGAATCGACTGCTGTGGCTAGCCGTAGGAGCAGCTACTTGGACCATTAGCTACGTTAGCTACTCGATGCAGCCCCGCACCGCTCAAAAGAAGCAGAAGAGACAAAAGAACGGGGGCAGCTATATGGCAGATATTCTCTATATCCCTCTCCCGGCGACTTCTCAGCCAGTGAGCTTCTGGGCGGGTACGCAACAGTGGCTTATTCGCAGCGGCTTTGAAATGCGCACGGTACTCCAGGGTCAAGCATTTTGGTTACTCACAGCCTTTGGTCTGATTAGTTTAGTGATGGCCGCGATCGGTAGCCAGTCTTTTAACTACTCTAATCCCAGTACTGACATCTTGATCCATTCAGCTAATATCTATCTGGACTATATTCTGTTTGCCATTATTGTGGTGTACGCGGCTGAGCTAGTGTGGCGCGATCGCACCCTGCGGCTGCAGGCTGTTATTGATACCACACCCGTGTCCAATGGGGTGCTGCTGTTCTCTAAACTTACTGCTCTGTTTGCCATCATCACCATCAACCTGCTGTTGGCCATGGCGGTTTTAGTCGCCTATCAAATCGTTTCAGGCTATACCCAGTTTGAATTTCCCCTCTACTTGCAAATGTTGTTTGGGGAACATGGACCTTACTATTATCTGACCGCAGTTCTAGCCCTTTTTACCCAAGTGGTCACCCGTCATAAATATGCTGGAATGGCCCTTACGGTTTTGTTCTCTCTTATTCATATTCCCCTGAATTCCCTGGGGCTATACCATAATCTCTACCGCTGGGCCGCCACCAACGACATCGAATACTCATTGATGAACGGCTACGGCCACCTGTTTACAGGCCATCTTTGGTACAGTCTCTACTGGGGTATTGTTGGTGGAATTTTGATGCTGGTGGCCTACATTTTGTGGCCACGGGGAGAACGGCGGCGCAGGGCTTGGGCCTTAGCCAGTGGGCGAATAAAGCAGTTATTGGCCGTTTTAGTGATAGCCTGGGCTGCGGTGGGCGGCTGGATTATTTACAACACCACGATGGTGAATGCCTATCAGCCCCCCGGCAAAGAACAAACCGCTGCTGAGGTTGAACGACGCTTTAAACAGTATGAGACGTTACCGATGCCGGTGGTGACCCATACGGACCTCAACATTGAGCTATATCCGGACCAGCGCTACTTCCAGGCCCAGGGCAAATACCAGCTGGAAAATCGTACCGACCAGCCCATCAATGAGATCCATTTACTCACCTTTATCAACCTTGAACTCGGTGAGGTAACCTATCCAGGGGCTACCCTGCGAGAGGCTCATCCCGACTGGGGATACTACATTTATGATCTAGCCACGCCGCTGCTGCCAGGGGAACAACAAACTTTAAGCTTTGTAACCCAAACAGAACGTCCCCGTGGATTTCAAAATCACGTGGACAGTGACGATGTGTACATGATTTATCCTAACGATGTGGTGGGGAATGGGACTAATCTCTACAGTCCGTTTATTTTGCCCTTTGTTGGCTATACCAAAATGGTGGAGCACAAAAAAGCATGGCTGCGCGCCAAGCTCGACCTACCTACCCTAGATAAGCGCATGCGTTCCCATGATGACCCGACTGGCCTAGCTCAGGGACTGATGCTTACCCATCTCGCCTGGGGGACTACCGATGTCACTATTGGCACCGATGGCGATCAAATCCCTGTGAGTACAGGGCAGCTTGTTGAACAGTGGACTGAGAATGATCGCAACTACGCCCGCTATCGTTCTTCTCAGCCAAGTCGCGGCAAATTTACTATCTATTCGGGAGACTATGGAATTTATCGTGACAACAGCTATCGGATACCCATTGAGATTTACTACCATCCTCAACATGATGACAACATTAAGCTGATTGCTCAGCAGGTGGGTCAGGCGCTCACCTTTTATGAAGACAAATTTGGACCCTATCCCTTTGAACAGGTGCGGGTGGTAGAGTTTGTTTACTATGACGGCATGGTGTTTTCAGAGGGGGGTACCCTGGGGATTCCTGAAGTATTGGTATGGAAAAGTCAGGCCCGGGGGTTGGGGAAAGAACATATTACTGATTGGGTTACCTATCTATTGGCCCAGGCTTGGTGGGAAGATCAGCTGATTGCGGCAGATGTGGCGGGAGGGATGACCCTGCGAGAGTCTCTCAGTGCCTATGCTAGTAATTTGTATTTGCGATCGCAACGCACTCCTGTCCAGCAAGAGCGTGCCCAAAAACAACGCATGCGCGACTTCTTTCGCAGCCTTGGCAAAATCGATTTCCAGGAACCCCCGCTAATCGATATCTATAATGAACTGCCCATTGCCCGTCATAAAGGCGGCATGGTTCTAGAACTGATCGAATATCAGATTGGGCAAGATGCCTTACTCACTGGAATTCGCACATTTCTCGAACAATATCGTTATCAATCGGCTCCCTATGCGACGGTTCTGGACCTGCAGGATATCATCCTGGCCCAAACCAACAAGCCAAGTGAACAGGCAACTATCCGTGAACTATTTTCCCAAGTTGTTACCTATCAGGTCAGGCTAACTGATGCAGTTTATGCGCCTCGCCCTGATGGCAAGTTTGATATTCACCTCACCTTAGAAGCTCAAAAGCTTGAATCCAGTGAACTCGGACAGCAGCAGGTTATGCCGCTAAATATGCCAGTGACAATACAACTAACCGATGAAAACAACAATCCTGTTTATGTAGCTAAACCATTACTGACAAAACTACAAACTACTCTAACGCTCGTGACAGATCAGCAGCCCGCCTATGCAGCAATTGATCCCAACTATAAACTTCCCTCTGCTTATTTTCAGGACAACATAAAGCCCTTTAGACTAAGCCAAGAACAGGCAATTACGGTTGGAGAAAGCGATTGACTCTGATTAGTGGGCGACTTAAGAGTAACTGTTTAATTGTAGTCGAGTTGTTCAGGGGTATAGCCAGCCAGTTCTAGATGTCTCTGGTAGCGCATTACAGCGTAGCCTAGCTGCTGAGCATTGATAGCAAGGTCTTGGTGATCGATCGTTTGCCATACTTGCGGTGTTTAACGCTAGCCGTGAAAATTTGTAGTTATGCGACTTTTAAAACATCTCTGGCATACCTGACTCGCTCTAGATCATCTGAAGTTAGGGTGGGCTGTCTAGAAGCCAATGCATCGGCTTCTAGACAACCTGCTCTAAACGACTGACGCGATATTGTTTAACCGGAGTAGGCTCATCTCCAGAATTGTAAGCGCTCATGATAGACCCACAGGTTTCAACAGTAGCTTCATACGCTTCGGTGGCATGGCTATCGGGAGTAACAAACTCCAGACGTACCTTGGCCCAGTCCTGATTATCTTTGTCTTGGGCTAGTACCTGCCCAGATTTTGAATACTGCAGCCATTCCCAGCCCCGCCGCATCCAAATCTCACGCTCCACAATCTGACCGTATTTTTCCAAACCCGACCAGCCTCGATAAAACGGGCGTAGATTGGTAACTGGCTGGTTGCGATCAATCAAGGTGTCTAAAATATCTTCTTCCAGGTGCCCCCATACCTGCCCGGTGGGAAAGTCAACCAGCGTTGGTGCAAACTGGTGACCACCAAAGTGAGAACAGCGCCATACTCGTAACTGCCCATTGGCGGTGTAGTTATCTCGCAGCTTTTTGTAGATAGGCTGACCAAAGCGAGCACAGGCAATATCGATGTTGCCGTGGGTACAAATCATGATATCGCGGATATTATCAGCAGGCTGTTGATAGGCTAAAAACTGCTGTAGGTTTTCTGGCTCATAGGTAAGTGCTTTGGCGAGTGCAGCAATCTGTTCGGTCGGTAATATAAATGTTTGTCTTTCAAATTGGGAAAAGTGTTGGCTGGGTCGACGATAATAGAACACATGGGACCGCTCAGGAACAGAATACTCTCGGTCAGGAGCAATGGCCATAGGGGATACCCGAATTCCCTTGGCAAACAGCTCGTAAAACAAGTCGTGAATTGGTTTGAGTAATGGATCGCTGTGAAAACGTTCTTCTGTCCAGGGCAGAGGCAGCTCCATTATTAACCAGCTATCGGTATGGGTGGCGCTGCCGATGGGGTCTTCGCCATTTTC
>JBCDFI010000124.1:0-11605 GCA_039178155.1 Cyanobacteria bacterium P01_H01_bin.105 | reverse complement strand
TCAATCAACCGTCACTGCTGGGATAAGCAACGGTTAGATGCTCTACTCAAAGATCCTAAATCTTCTCAATCTATTGTGTTGACAGAGCTTGCACGACTGATCCAGATTCGTCGTCAGCAAAAAGCATTTCATCCCAATGCAACCCAATACACCTTACACCCAGCTAATCCAGCTATCCTTGCGTTTTGGCGTCAGAGTATCGCCCGTGATCAGAGTATTTTCTCAATTCACAACCTGAGCGACCAACCCCATACACTAAGGCTAAGTGAGCTGAACTTGGTCAATACCGATAGCTGGCTGGATTTAATTAGCGGCGAACGCTTTGAAGATTTACATGCCGTTTATGAACTACAGCCATACCAGTCGGTCTGGTTAACTAATCGGCCTTACTACAATCCCGACAATATGCCTAAACATGTAGACCTAGAGTTTCTCTATCAACCTGAGTAAGGAGGAAAGCCATTTTGACTGCTAGTTTACCTACGTACTAAGCAGATTCTTGAGAACATCTAGTCACCTCAGGTATTGAGCTGACCAATGGGTGTAGTAAGACCGTCAATGCTAGTACTTCCTTTGTCTATCTGATACTGCTCTATGCCAGCAGTCCCTTTTTTCTGAGCCCATGCGGTCAGCGTAGGGCGCTGCCCCTGATAGTCAAATAAAGGAACACCATAACCACAAGACGTTTGAACCCGATGGATATCGATCACGATAATCTGTCGGGTTCCTACTGTTGGCTCAAAATGATTGGCTAGATCTGTCCAACGGTCTGAATTAGGCAAGACAACTGTGCCTTGACCATAGAGTCGCAATATCAGCGGTTGACGGCCAAAACTACAAAACATCAGCGTAATTCGCCCATTCTCAACCACATGGGCAGATGTTTCATTACCGCTGCCGGTGAGGTCTAAATATGCCACTAACTTGGCCGATAAGACTCGAAACGTATCCAAACCTTTTGGGGAAAGATTAACGTGCCCGTCAGCAGATAAAGGGGAGGAGGCGACAAAGAAAAGCGACTGCTTTTGGATAAACTCCTGATGCAGTGAAGACATTTCAGAAAACACTTTAGCCATGGGAAAGTCTATTGCTGACAGCGGTTCGTATCACGCTACCATGGGGAGTCAGCTTGGGCGATTAGTAATACAGCAGGACTCTCTATGGTGCAGACAATGTCTCAAATTATGTCAGTCAGTGGTCGCGGCCTCCCATTACTCGGAAATGATATTGATACCGACCGGATCATTCCGGCTCGATTTTTACGCTGCGTTACATTTGACGGTCTGGGTAAAAATGTTTTTGCCGATGATCGAATACAAAGTAGCAACACTCATCCGTTTGATCAGGCTCAATATCAAAACGCCCAGATTCTAGTAGTCAATAGTAACTTTGGCTGTGGCTCATCGCGGGAACATGCCCCTCAGTCAATTATGCGTTGGGGTATTAAAGCCATTATTGGCGAAAGTTTTGCCGAAATTTTTCTAGGAAACTGCGTCGCTATTGGCATGCCCTGCGTTACGGCTAAGCCCGATGTCGTTTCCCGGCTACAGACATTGATTGCTGACTCACCTGAAACTGAACTCACCCTTGATTTAGAACACCAAAAAATTGCCGGGGGGCCTATCAGTGAGACGGTCACCATCAAAGAAGGAAACCGACAAATGTTTATCAATGGTACTTGGGATGCCTGTGGGCAGCTTCTCAAGCAGTCAGAACAGATCAAGGCTACCGCGACAAGGCTTCCCTATGTGAGTTGGGGCCAATAAGCTAAAGCGTTACGCCCATATCACCATCGCACACTACTTTTTAGACGAAAGAGATGTAACAGCCCTAATAGGTCATCGTTATTTCTCGGGGCATATTAGTAGCACCAGAGCTAACGACCCCCCGTTTGGCATCTATCGTGACAATGGTGCCGTCACGAATGATATCGGTAGCACCAGCGACACCCACCAGGACTGGAATACCAAGACGTAGACCCAGAACAGCTGCATGTCCTGTATGGTTGGGGTCCTCGGTAACAATGCCGCCTGCATGACGAATAATATCGACGTAGTCAGCACTTGTACTCGGCACTACTAAGATCTCGCCTGGGTTGAAGTTACTAACGGCCAAGGCGTTGTTAACGACCCGAGCACGACCACTAACAACGCCCTCACCAATTCCCTTTCCATGACCTAGGACGGCGGTTACCAGCTCTACTTTGATCAGATCGGTAGAGCCCGATACCCCCTGTAGGGTACCTGCAGTCATTACGACTAGGTCACCATCGTGAAGCAATTCCTTTTCTTGAGCGACATTTACGGCAGACTGGAAAGTCTGATTGCTGGAAGGGAGATCAACAACTAGTAAAGGTTTGACTCCCCACACTACCTGCAATCGGCGGGCCACTTCAACGTGGGGGGTAACCGCTAAGATTGGCGTTGGCGGACGGAATTTTGACACATTGCGAGCTGTTGCGCCCGTCTTAGTTAAAGACATAATCGCCGCTGCATCTAACTGAGATGCAATTTGCCCCACAGCCCGGCTAATGGCATTCGGAATTGTTCGACTAGTCGTAGCTGCATCTGAATTTCTAGTAATTTGCTCTTTTTCAGTGCGCATCGCAATTTTGGCCATAGTAGCAACGGCCTCTACCGGATACTCACCAACCGCTGTTTCGTTCGACAACATCACAGCATCAGTGCCATCTAGAATCGCATTCGCAACATCCGATACTTCTGCCCGTGTTGGTCGAGGATTGCTCACCATACTATCGAGCATTTGGGTGGCGGTAATGACTGGAATACCTAGACGATTGGCTGTTGCAATGAGCCGTTTTTGCAGAATCGGGACGTCTTCTGCCGGTAGCTCCACACCCAGATCGCCCCGAGCCACCATCACGCCATCTGACAGGGATAAGATGGCTTCCATCTGTTCGATAGCTTCATGCTTTTCGATTTTGACGATAACCGGGACTCGTTTACCCGCGTTCGCGATAATTGCTTTTATTTCTAGAACATCTTGGGGGTTACGTACAAAGCTTAGAGCCACCCAGTCAACGCCTTGATCGAGGCCAAAGGCAAGGTCTACCTTGTCTTTTTCTGTCAACGCCTTAATGGATAGGTAAACTCCAGGAAAGTTAACACCTTTACTGTTAGATAGCTTTCCGCCAACGACAACTTCACAGTGAAGTTCGCGGTTGTCCATATCTTTGCTGACTACCCGCATTTCGACCTTGCCATCATCCATCAAGATCGTGGCCCCTGTCGGAACCTCCTCTACTAGAGGCTCATAGGTGACTGAGCTAATGGTTTGGGTACCCGGCAGCTGACGGCTAGTTAGGATAAAGCTATCGCCCGTCTTCAAATGGATTGAACCGTCTTCAAATTTACCAAGACGAATTTTTGGCCCCTGAAGATCCTGAAGGATGCCGACAGGTTGGTTGAGTTCAAAAGATATCTGGCGAATCAGCCGAATACTGTGTTGATGATCGTCATGGGTGCCGTGGGAAAAGTTGAGACGGAGTGTGGTGGCACCTGCTTCAATCAGCGATCGCAACGTTGCAGGGTCCTGAGTAGCCGGACCAATAGTAGATACGATTTTGGTCCGACGCAGGGCATGGCGCAGTGGCATAGTACTTTTCCGTGGGCTGGCCGACAGTGGGTTAAATCACATTCAACATTAAACCCTCTAGTTTTCCTCTACGAAAAATAATGGCTTTGGATGTGAACATGTGTTAACAAACCACCGGATAGTAGCATGTCGGGGCTCGCTTCTGCTCCAAAAACCCTTGGGTTCAAAAGCTTAAGCGCATATCAAAGATTAGAATACAGATCTTTACTAGAAACCCCACAGGAGATTGGCTCGATGTCCGACCCAGAGGCTCTTGAGACCAAAAACCAATGCCCCATTTTTTAGTAACCGTGGAGAATGTTAAGCCACAGATGAGATAACGTCACAAAACTTTATTATCAGCTCTAGGTAGCGTATACTTCGAGACATAGGTGTGAAGGAGTATGACTGTGGTTTCGGTGGCAACACGTCCTTCGGCGGTACTTAGACGAGTCCCGAAGGAGCTTTTAGATGCGGACGGTGGTGTCAGCCCAGATTTACTCATATTTGTAGGAGCAGTTGCACTGGTGACTGTAGCTACGTTTGGGTACTTTTCCTGGAGCTTTCCCCATTGGATTTGTTTTGTTTTAAACACGGTGGCCTTACATCTAGTGGGTACGGTCATCCATGACGCTTCTCACAATTCAGCCCACAAAAATCGAATTGTCAATTCGATTTTGGGTCATGGCAGTGCATTAATGCTGGGATTTACATTCCCCGTATTTACCCGAGTACATTTACAGCACCATGCCAATGTTAACGATCCAGAAAATGACCCGGACCACTTTGTGTCTACTTGCGGTCCTCTATTACTAATTGCACCGCGTTTTTTCTATCACGAGATCTATTTTTTTCAACGTAAGCTGTGGAAAAAGTATGAGCTATTGGAATGGTTCTTAAGTCGTTTGACGGTAGCAGCGTTGATTTACTCCGCTTGCCGTTTTGACTTTTTGACCTACTTTGCCAACTATTGGTTTGCTCCGGCATTGGTGGTTGGCGTTGCTTTAGGGTTGTTCTTTGATTATTTGCCCCATCGTCCGTTCAAGGATAAAAATCGCTGGAAAAATGCACGGGTCTATCCTGGTCGTCTCTTAAATCTGCTGATCATGGGTCAGAACTATCATTTAGTTCATCACCTCTGGCCATCTATCCCTTGGTACAAGTACAAGCCTGCTTACGAGGTCATGAAACCTCTACTAGATGAGAAGGGATCACCTCAGTCCTTGGGGTTAGGCCATCGTAAAGATTTCTGGGGATTTATCTACGATATTTTTCTGGGCATACGCTTTCATCACAAGAAGGAACAGTAGTGACTATCCTTCATACCTCGTAAATCATAAAAAAGGAGGCTTAGAGCAAGCCTCCCTTTTACTCACGTCTCGTGAGGGTATTCGTCGTAAGTCGATAACCTTTATGGAACGTGAGCTGAGGTATCGCCAATATTGGTCCAATCTGGTCGTAGCCCGCTAGCCCCACGCAAGTAGGGATGATAGATATCAGCTGGAGGGATGGTCATATAGGTATGAATCAGAAAGCGAATACACATTTGTAAGCTTCCTGCCACCTGCATATGTTGGACGTCTAGCAAAGGAACGGTATCCCAATTAGGGCGTTGTCGTGCGATCGCAGCTGGGAAAATTGCATCCAAGTCCGACGTGACCGAAAACGTGACGCTAATCATGGCATCAGGGGTGATTGGATTGTCGGCTTCTAACGCATCAAGTAGCTCAGTTACCGCATCCGTAATCGCAGCGACTGAATTTTCAGGCACGGTGGTTGCGCCCCGGATTGCGCACACTCGCCAGTTACCTATATCCCCTTGCTGCATGTTGCCTATTCCCCATACGTTGCTTAGCTGGCTCTACCAACCTCTTAGATAGAGTAGCCTTTTCTAGAGCTACTTTTTCTAGAGCTGCTACAGAGCCATCCTCAGATTATTCACCAAACGTACCTGGCAACTGATAGAGCCATAGTGGAACCCCTTGATAGGCTAACTCAAACTCTAGCCAGCCCTGCATCCGAGGACTTAACCAGGGAGTGGAAGCCTGACTATTTCCTGGCAGCAGCTTATTCCAGAATGGCTTAGGCTCTTCAATATTATAAACTTCGGTTTTATCCGGGTCTAACCCAGCAAGTTCAGCCGCCCACTCCTTAGCGTCGGCCTCAGTCCCAAGGCGATCGACAACCCCCAATTCAAGGGCCTGAGCACCTGTAAAAATCCGCCCGTCGGCAAACCCACGCACTGTCTGTTCATCTAGGTTACGAGCAGTAGCCACCGTCGACACAAATTGGCCGTAGCTAACATCAATTAGCTCTTGCAAAATTGTTTGTTCAGCCTGAGTCAGCTCCCGGTCAAAAGACAAAATATCTTTGTAGGGTCCCGACTTGATTACCTTGAACGATACTCCGATCTTATCCAGCAGCTGCTCTAGGTTGTTCCCTCGCAAAATCACCCCGATACTGCCAGTAATGGTGCCCGGATTGGTCACAATATGCTGAGCGCCCATACCGATATAAACACCGCCCGACGCAGAAATATTGCCAAAGCTCGCGACAATTTTGACAGTTTCTTGGAGCTTTCTCAGCGCACTATAAATCTCTTGAGAGTCACCCACAGTACCACCTGGACTATCGATACGCAGGAGTAAGGCTGGAAACTTTTTTTCTTTGACCTCTTCAAGGGCCTCCAAAACTCGCTTCCGAGTTCCACCTGCAATTGCGCCAGAAATCTCGATACGGGCAATCTGTTTACGGAAACGTGGCTTGAATGGCCAAATCATAGATAGCGACTAATAAACAACGGGCGTTCAGATGATTACTATAAACTCCTACAGTTGCCAGTTACCGCTTGATAACATCAATAAAATTGAGAAACTGCTTTGCAGAGAGTGTCACCAGAACTTAACATAACTTTATAATAAGGCGAATAGCTTTTCAGATTTATACTTTCTACGCTGCATGGCCTCCCCCTTTACTCAGGAAAAGACCCCAGCCTTACTTTTAATTGCCCCTTTCTTTTTGTGGGGTACGGCTATGGTGGCCATGAAGGGGGTGATTGACACGACGACTCCCCTATTTTTGGCAACTCTGCGTCTCATCCCGGCTGGAGTCCTAGTCTTGATAGTGGCGGCTATTTTGGGGCGTAAGCAACCCAAGAGCTGGCAAGGCTGGGCTTGGATTGGGGGATTTGCATTAGTAGACGGCACCTTATTCCAAGGCTTTTTAGCTGAGGGATTACAGCGTACAGGGGCTGGTTTGGGTTCGGTAATGATTGACTCTCAACCCATTGCTGTCGCCCTAATGGCTCGATTTTTGTTTAAAGAAATTGTCGGCCCTCTGGGATGGATAGGGTTGATCATAGGCATTGTCGGTATTAGTCTGCTAGGCCTACCCGACGATTGGATTATTCAGATAGCCTCAGGCATTTCGACAACGTTGACAACAGGTCACTGGCCCGTCCAGCTAGATATCGCTGGGCAATTACCGATCGGAGCAGACCTCATGGCGCTACTGATGGGCCATGGTGAATGGCTCATGTTGCTAGCGGCCTTATCCATGGCGGTTGGTACAGTCATGATCGCCTATGTCGCTCGTCATGTAGACCCAGTCGTGGCCACTGGCTGGCACATGATTTTTGGGGGAATCCCTTTATTAGGACTGTCGGCTTATACTGAAGTGCATCAGTGGCAGAGCATTACGACTACCGGTTGGCTAGCTATTCTCTACTCCACTGTTTTTGGCAGCGCGATCGCATACGGCATCTTTTTCTATCTAGCCTCTAAGGGGAACCTGACTAGTCTCAGCGCCCTGACATTTCTCACCCCCGTATTTGCCCTGACATTTAGCACATTACTACTGTCAGAAAATCTGACGACAGTTCAATGGACGGGGGTGGGATTTACCCTAGCAAGCATTTATCTAGTCAATCAGCGCGATGTCATCCCCCAAGCCCTGAGGGGAATACTGGCAAAGCCATCCGTCATGGGCTTAGCTAAAGCTATTAGTCCTGATCTAGCCAAAGCACTGGCAATATGGCTAGGTTCCCATACCGTCATCGATCCATCTTCGGATTAATGGATACTATTAGATGTGTTCCCATCAGGTTTAAAACACACCTAGTCTTTACATAGATTTTTCACATACTAAGAACTCTTGATAAACCAGATTTAAAATCATTTGGCTATCTGAGTTAGTATTGGCTGCAAGCTAACCAAGATGTGATTTGAATAGGGTGACCCTCATTTGGGTACAGTTATCTAAAAGCGTAGTGTGACCGTCCGTTAGCTAGAGCAGCAACTTATTATTTATTTAGGCTTTTGCGTAGCATCGTCCTGATGTTCTAATTTACTCGTTAAAAAGCCCTTAGCCCTTCTACATCCGAAAGACCTGGTTATTTCTTAGATTCAACAGGAATCTGCCATGCAAAACACTGACTCGTCAACCTATGAGGTGAGCGGGTTGATTCAGGTACTGGATACTTCACTGATATGATTTCGCTATGATTAGGCGCTCTACTCTAGTATTTTTAACAAGTCTGACAGCCCTCACACTTCCGGTGGCAAGCCTGTCTGCAAAAGATCTGTTGATAGCACAGTCCTCGGTAGTCGATCCAGACGCCGCTGTTAATACTGACGAGGCCATTCCTAATAATTTTCGTAGTAATAATTCCTCAAATCCTCCGCTGCAAGACGCTACATCTGAACAGCAGCGCCAGGAAATTAAGGTTTTACAACAAGAACTTAAAAATCGCGGTTATTACGATGGGCCAGTCGACGGTATTTATGGCCCAATGACCGCTGAAGCCATTAGCACCCTAAGGGGACAGCAAGATGGACAGCCTAACGCCACAACTCCCCGTCTGTTCACCCCAGACTCTGCACTCACAGAAACACCGTCCGAGCCTCAACAGCCCACTGACGACGATAACGTTCCAGCCGAAGCCGAAGGGAACTCGGTTCGTATTGATGCAGAAAACGCTACGGTAGACGATGAAGGCATCAATATCGGCGATCAGGTCTCGCCCGAAACGGGTACTGACAGTGCTACAACCGAACCAGAACCGGCCACATCTACTCCTGAAACGGCTCAGACGGCTCAGGCCGATGCGCCATCATCCCCAGGCTTAGGTAGGCTTCTGTGGCCAGGGTTAGCATTAATTGCTGTTTTTGGCAGTTTTGGTATCGGTTTTGTCTTAGCGAATCGCTCTAAAACCGGTGTAGACAACGATACTGATACCGAGTCCGCTTGGGGATCTATTCCCGATGCTGTCCCACAGACAGAACATTCCTCCTTCTCCGAAGCATCTCTAAATGGAGGCCAGTCAGCCACCAACGGCAGCAGCGTTGCTGCTACAGAGGCTAAGAATAATATTGTGGTTCAGTCTAGCCAGATGAATCACGGCTTACCGGTTGTTTCTACACCAAGCAACGTTAGTGCAACCACACGATTAGCAAAAGTCGATGTGATTGACGAGCTAGTGGCAAATCTACAGGTAGCCGAGCCGAGCAAGCGTCGAAAAGCAATCTGGGAACTGGGTCAGCGCGGCAATTCATCCGCTGTCCAGCATCTAGTGAACAGCATGGTAGATGCCGACTCTAAGGAGAAAAGTTTAATCCTAGCGGCGCTCTCAGAGATTGGCATTCGCTCACTAAAACCGATGAATCGAGCCCTGGCGATCGCACTTCAAGACGACAGTCCCGACGTGCGTAAAAATGCAATTCGCGACCTGACTCGAGTTTACGAGCAGGTCACTCAAATCAGTCAAATGCTGGGCCATGCCACCGAAGACCAAGATCCCGAAGTTCGTCGAACCGCAGAATGGGCTCTAGAACAGCTGAATCGGATCCGTGAAGCCCCTAAGCTAAAGTCATCCCTGAGCACCCTAGAAGCCTCTCGTTCAGCACCAGAACTCCTGCCCGATGACGTCGAAAACTTAAAAAATTAGCCGGACCCTCAAAATTTAGCAACCTAGCAGGCAAGCTAATAGGTGTGAGCTAATAGGTAGATTGGTGAATTGAGCAGCACTCATAGTAGGGTCATAGAGCTGAGTTGATCCAAGGGCCATGGCACGGTGTTTAAAGTTGTTATTTCTCTCCACACCCGTTGGGCCTCTCGGGTCAGGGTTGGGGGGTGGCGTCGAACTCACGGTGGTCAATCTGGTTTCAGCCTTGGTTCAGCGAGGTCATCAGATTGCGATCGCAGCCCCCGAAAGCTCACAGATTGAAAACTCACAGAGTAAAGACACCCAGCTGATCCAAATCTCTGGAGCACTGCAGCCCACCGCCCATACCCAGGGGCGCGATACCCCCGCCGTCATAGTAGACAACGCTGTTCTATCAAACCAATGGGCCTATGCCCGTCAGGTTCAGCACAGCTACGATCTAATCGTTAATTTTGCCTACGACTGGCTGCCCTTTTACCTCACCCCGTTTTTTGACACCCCTATCGCCCACTTTGTCAGTATGGGCTCCCTGAGCCAGGTCATGGACCAGGCCATTACTCAAGTTGATGCTAAATTTCCAGGTACGTTAGGTGCCTATACCCAAACTCAGGTTGATACGTTTCCGGCTGGACTGAGCTGGCAGATCCTTAGCAGCGCTATTGACCTGAGTCAGTATGCCTATTGCCATACGCCTGAACCTGACCTGGTATGGTTGGGACGTATCTCTCCAGAAAAAGGGTTAGAAGATGCTGTTGCTGCTGCTGAGCAAACCCAAACTCCCCTGAAAATCTTAGGCAAGCTTGAAAACCAAGACTATTGGGAAACTATTCAGCGCACCTATCCCCATGCGCCGGTTGACTATCTAGGCTTTGTAAATACTCAACAGCTTCAGGCAATTGTTCGTCGCTGCCGCGGCCTCTTAATGACTCCGCGCTGGGTAGAAGCCTTTGGCAATGTGGCCATTGAGGCTTTAGCCTGTGGTGTACCGGTTGTTGCTTATCGACGCGGCGGCCCTGCCGAAATCATCGACCATGGTAAAACCGGATGGTTAGTCGAACCCGATAATGTCGCCAGCTTAGTCACTGGCATCCAACAGATAGATCGCATCGACCGCTCTTACTGTCGTCAGCAGGCAGAACTTAACTACTCCCTACCTGCTCTAGGTGAAAGGTTTGAGCAATGGTTTGAAGCAATTATTTAGGCAATTATTTAGGCAGCTCTCTGACTGGGCCAGTTACAAGATATAGCCCCTACCCTACAGCGTTCTCCGCGACTCCCCCTTGCTCCCATTATCTTTTTTCACTTCCCCATTTCCCATGCTCTCTATCCCGTTAATCGAAATTACTCAACTGATCAAACGACTGGCCGACTATCCTGAAGCATTGCGATCGCTACAGGAAATTGAAGATTGCGATGGCGACCTCAACGATGCCGCCCTATCGTTAGCCCTAAAGGCAGGCTTAGAACCCACCGAAAATGACGGATGGTTAGAAGGCTTTGCTAAACGCTATCGCCACATTGCTTGTTTGCCAGAATTTCGGGCGGACCTGATGGCACAGCAGGTTGCTGGGTTGAGCCAGCATCTGACCCAAAATAGCCAGTGTCCTAATCTATTAGCGGTTCCTGTCGCGTTGTATATCAGCAAAATTGGGGTGAATGCTTTTTGTCAGAGTTTTGACAATAGTCGAGTGTAAGCGAGCGTGCCTGCCAATTCTATATAAAGCAACTTTTATAAAAGCACGGGAATGATAGAGCGGACGATAAAATCAAGCCGTTGTCTCAAAATTTTGGTGAACCCAAAATCACTCAAATATAGGCTAGGTCCGATCTAGCAATCCATACACCATGACAGCGGAATTCAATATCTACAGGCTGTAGATATCACAAGTGTCAGTCTCCAGGATGGGTGACTGAACTACTCTCTATTTGTAGACACACTATCTATCAACGCTTACAGGAGCTTTGCAATGACCCGCTCAATCGCCCGTGATACCAGCATTACCCTCACCAATCTTGAAGGTGTACCGGGCAAAGAAATTATCGAGCATTATGGCCTGGTTCAAGGCAGTA
>JBCDFI010000123.1:0-11626 GCA_039178155.1 Cyanobacteria bacterium P01_H01_bin.105 | reverse complement strand
GCTATGGCTGACATATCCTGAAAAAATCGTCCAAGCAATAAAAAAATAGTATGTGCACATCCCTTAGTGTTCGTGAAGTTTTTGTATGTTTGCCTGGTCTATCCAGTCTGGTTTTTTTCGTTTTTATATTTTTGCCTGACAATGAAGTGAGTGCGTCAACTAGCTTACTGTTGCTACCAAATTAAAAAATGTCAGCTCCTATGCCTTTTGCCGCCCTCACTGTCGCTTTAGGATTAACGACGGCAGCCCTATCGGCAGTACCTGTTGTTGCAGGCATCATCTCTAGACCCCCTGTTGTTTCTGTGACTATAGGGTCCGAGACCTTTAATTTAAAGACTCGAACGACTAGTTTTGATGATCTAGAAGCAGATCCGGACTTTGATCGTTTAGTTCCTTTTTTTGAGGATGCTGATTTAGCACAAGAATTAGCAACCCTAGTAGGTCCCGAGTTGGGACTCCCATCATTATTTATGGGATCGGCGAGTGGACCTTTTTTCGTGATTGAAGAGGGTGAGTTTTTGCCGACTTTTGAGGGAGAGGATGTCGAAGGAGTTGCTTTCTTTGAAAGTGTTGACTCTTCTGGCGTATTGGCCTTACATCGTTTTGCAATTGTAGATTATGTGGTGGTTGATCTAGAATCTGACACTCCTACTGCAACTGTTTCTGCCCAGGCTTTTCTCCCCGAACTGGTGGATATGAGTCTGACTGCTGCGTATAAGTAATATTGGGCACAGTTAATGGTGCTTGTATACGGTCGCAGCGATGTTAGAGCTTGTTAAATATTAAGCTCATGGTTTAACTATGGTGATTTTGCCCAACGGAAAATGAGATGACTCCTCCTATGAGTTTAGAATCTCATTATCTTCTGATGGCTATGGCCATCTAAGGAAAATCAGAGCCTTCGCACTGGCGCTTGGGAAAGCAAAAACTAATAGAGAAGAGGCTCAGTCATTGCTGAATTTACTATAGGCATGGAGCCTACGTCTTAGATATTACCAGTCAATAGGCGAAAAAAATCGTGATATCGTGACCCGCAGATATCAGTCAGTGGGCATAAAAATAGTGTGGAAAAATCACCTTAGTTTTGTATCAGAATCGATCAAAGCCGATATCGATGGATGTATAACAGCTTGGTGAGAAAATTAAAAAAACTCTTTGAACAGATTCAAGAATTTGTCAGGCAATAAACAGATTAGCAGCGCACCGTAGGTAATCATCAAGTCATGTCCTGACTGTTTTTATAGATATTACCCGCAAATTTTGCAAGTTAACGTTGGGTTTTGATTCTTTTTCCTATAACGGTAATGAAAATGCGAGAATTAGGTTTGGCGGCTTAGATGCCTAAAGACTTGTCTGAGGCCTTTGGGAACTGGTGCTGACTAAAACACGATAGTACGTTCGGCATTTAATAATTGAACGGTAATATATGTATCTAACAAGACAGCCTGCCTTAGAGTAGTTTTATTGTTCTAATTTTAGTGGTGGTGGCTAAAAGTATCGAAATGTGCGCTTCTAAACAGCTTCGTGTCAATTTGCTGGGCCATTTTCGATTGACCTTGAATAGCCAGCTGATTGAAGGGTTGCAGACCGAAAGATATCAGTCCTTGTTAGCCTATTTCATTCTGTGTGCCCAAACACCTCAACCTAGGGGCCAGGTCGCTAGTGTACTTTGGCCAGAAACTACCGATAAGAAGGCTAAAACGAATCTACGGAGGGAGTTACACCGGTTCAAACAGATGTTGCCCGATGCGGATCAGTTTGTTCTTGTAACTACTCAAACTCTTCAATGGCAGCCTAAGTCTCCGTTTTGGTCTGATGTGGGTGAATTTGAGGCGAGGTTGACCCAAGTGCCTAAAAACCTAACTCCTGATAAAAGGGTCGAGAATTTAAAGCAAGCTATAGAGCTTTATCAAGGGGACCTACTACCCACCTGCTATGACGATTGGATTACACCCGAGCGGTATCGTTTGCATCAGTTATTGCTGAATGCTTTAGCTGACTTGAGTGGGGAGCTGGCTGATGTGGGAGATTATCGAGGTGCGATCGCAACTGTCCAGCGCTTGATCCAGCTGGAGCCTTTGAATGAGTCGGCATATTTAAGGTTAATGCAATGCTACGCAAAACAGGGAGACCGGGCCAATGCTCTGCAGGTGTACCACCAATGCATGACGCTCCTGCGGGAGGAAATGGGCATTGATCCCAGCATAGAAACGCGTCAATTTTATGAACAACTGTTGGTGGATGAGCTGCCACCACCGATCCCCAAAGTCATCAAGCAGTCAGTTTCTGAGCCAATGCTAGCGGTAACGGCCCAAATTGATTGGGGAGAAGCACCAGATATTCGGTTTTTCTATGGGCGTTCAGATGAGTCAGCTCAGATCCACGAGTGGATTCAGAAAGATCGCTGCCGCCTGGTGAGCGTACTGGGTATGGGGGGTATTGGTAAAACATCGTTAACGGCCAAAGTGATCAGTGGACTACAGACGGAGTTTGACTTTATTATTTGGCGCTCGCTGCGCAATGCTCCTCGGCTAAATACCTTGTTGGAAGAATTAGTGTCGTTTGTCTCTAACCAGCAAGAGGATGTCTGCTCCATGAATCGTCTGGTGCACTGGCTGCGCCAATCGCGATGTTTAGTGATTTTAGACAATGTGGAAACCCTGTTTAAAGGAGGAGAACGGGCGGGGCAGTATCGTGAAGGCTATGAAAGCTATGGTGAGCTAATGTCAGTAGTGGGACAAAGCAATCATCAAAGCTGTTTATTGCTTACCAGCCGAGAAAAACCGGCGGAGGTGGCAACAATTGCGGAAGCAAATCCTGCTGTGCAAGTGCTGCAGCTGGGGGGCTCCCCTGAGGCGACATTGGCACTCATTGAAGCGAAGCACCTGACGGGTAGTCCAGGAGAAAAAGAGCAACTTTGCGATCGCTACGGCCACAGTCCCCTTTCTATCCAAATTATCAGTAGTTCTATCCGAGATGTTTTTGATGGAGATATTGCCTTATTTCTGCAAGAAGATACATTACTCTTCAATGGAGCCAAACGCTTACTGGACAAACAGTTTGAACGCCTCTCCGAGCTTGAAAAGACAGTCATGACCTGGCTGGCCATTAATCGAGATTGGACTACCATTACTGAACTCAAGGCAGATATTTATCCATCCTGCTATAAAACAAAACTAATCGAGGCCCTAGAATCCCTCAGTTGGCGATCGCTGATACAACGGCAAGGAAATGCTTACACCCAACAGCCGGTGATCATGGAATACATGACCGATCGGCTGATTGAAAAAATCAGTGAGGAATTAGCTGATCCTGAGTGCTTTAAACGTGAATCACAGATACATCTCTCAGCAATCACCTACGCACTAATCAAAACAACAGCTAAAGACTTTGTGCGAGAGAGTCAAGAAATACTAATTTTACAACCTGTTGCTGATCAGTTAAGACAATCTCTAGCTATTCCAGATCAGGCCATTCTAGAACATCTTAAGGTACTGCAGTCACTTCAAACGAAATCTACTGGCTATAGCGCAGGTAATCTGATAAATCTTGCCTGGGCAATGGATATAGACTTCAGCGGGTTAGATTTGTCTTGGCTAACGATCTACCATGCCTATCTGCAGCATGTTCTTCTGCACGAGGTTAATTTCGCCCACTCTACCTTTAAAGAGACGGCTTTCAATCAACCATTGGATCCCATCTGTAGAATTGTCTATGCTCCAGATGGATCAATGTTTGCAACAGGGGAGGGCGCTGGACGAATAGTTGTCTGGCGAGCGGCGGACCAAAGACCCATTCTAGCTATAGACGAAGCCTCGACCAGCTGGATCGTGGCTATGGAGTTTATCCATGATGGCAAACGATTGGTGAGTGAGGGATATCCAGGAGAAATTAATGTCTGGGATGTGGCTACTGGTCAACTCGTCAAAGTGCTTAAGGGCCATACTGGGATTGTTTGGACGATGGATACGAGTCCAAACGGTGACTTGTTGGTTAGTGCCAGTTTTGATACTGACCTAATAGTATGGGACTTGACTACCTATGAACTTCGACATCGGTTAACGGCACACACTCAACAGATAAATTCAGCGGTTTTTAGCCATGATGGCAAACAGATTGCTAGCGTTAGCGTTGATAAAACGTTGCGGATCTGGAATGCTCAGACAGGCAAACTCCTTACCGTTTGGGAATGTGAAACTGAACCCCACTGTGTCAGTTTTAGCCCTGATGGTCAATCCCTCGCTACTGGCTATAATGATGGAAAAATTAAAATTCGGAATTTGCCAACTGGGAAAATCACGTTAGTGTTCCAAGCTCACAAATATTGGATTCCATCTATGGCTTTTAGCCCGTGTGGAAACTATCTTGCGAGCGGCAGTACCGATGCGACAACAAAGCTTTGGAATCCAAACACAGGTCAGCTGTTGCGCACATCCACGGTATATACCAGTGTAGTATGGTCTCTTGCCTTTAGCCCAGACGGTCAATATTTGGCAGTCGGCAGCAATGACCATACGATTCGACTTTGGGAAATGCCTAAGAAACGGCTTCTAAAAACATTACAGGGATTTTCCTGTTGGGTTAACTCAGTTTGTTTTCATCCCACGGCATCTCTGGTTGCCAGCGCTAGTAGCGATCACAAAGTGAGACTTTGGAATATAGAGACGGGTACCCTCATCAGAACCCTGGAAGGCCATAGCGATGGAGTTTCCGGGGTAACCATTAGCCCTTGCGGTAAGACAGTAGTTGGTTGTAGTCTCGATAGCACTATTAGTGTGTGGGATATTGAAACGGGTCAGCGTTTGAAGACTCTGTGTGGGCATGATTTTGCTGTAGAGTACGTAGAATTTAGCCCGGATGGTCAGCTGCTGTTAAGTGGCAGCTTTGATCAAACTTTGAGGCTATGGGATGTGGCCTCCGGTAGGTTGATTAGAACCATTGCAGCCCATGATGGCTGGATATTTTCAGCTCGCTTTAGTCCTGATGGTCAATGTTTTGCTAGCACGGGTATTGATGGTGTGCTCAAACTCTGGAACGCAGCAACGGGAGAATTAATGGTTTTTTGGGAAAGCCAACAGGTTTCAACTTGGACGTTAGCCTTCAGTTTAGATGGTCAACAGTTAGTCAGTGGTGGGGACGATGGCACCATAAAACTATGGCATGCTAAGACTGGTGAACTCCTAAGGGTATTTGAGGGACACCAGAGCATCGTTTGGGCAACCGACTTTAGCCCAGATGGCAGACTGTTGGCCAGCGGTAGTGATGATAAAACCGTTAAGCTTTGGGATGCCAAGACAGGAGAACTGCTGCGAACACTAGAGGCACATCAGGGGCGGATCAATTCACTATCGTTTACCCCTGATGGTCGCACGCTGGCTACGGGCAGTGCCGACGAAACAATTCGGTTCTGGCAGGTTGCTACGGGGGAGTGTCTGATGACACTGAGAGCACCCAGACCCTACGAGAATATGAATATTACCGATGTGCAAGGGTTAACAGAGGCTCAAAAAGAGTCTCTAAAGGCACTTGGAGCAGTTGAGAATTGAATGACTGCCACCCTATCGGACAGGGCTATCCGAGTAGGTGGGAGGGCTACCCCCATCACAGAAGAATTCAAGCGCATAGAGCATACCACTATAGTATTGGCCAACTTCCTTTCTTCGTGCGACGATTGCCTGGTGCGCAGGTGAACGAGCATTAGCAGAGGTAAGTGTACTCTCAACTTCAGCAAAAGGAGCCATGGCGCGTTTGGATTCAGCTATCTGTCGAAGGCTGGCTGCAAGTTCTAGGTTCAAACGCTTCAGGTTTTGATCGTCTATGGCTAAACTTTCTAGCGTGTCCGCAGTTTGTAGAGAAACTTTCGATTCTTTTAGTAACCCCTCTTGTATAGGGGCTCCATCAGTAGTCAAGTTCTGTCTACGGGTAGCTGAAGCTTTTTTCTCATAGGCCCTGGTAATGTTGTAAGTCTGTTGGCACTCATCTCGACGCTTTTCTGCAAGACGTTGTTTATTCCCAAAAGGGTCATCTAAATTGCCAGTGCAAGCTGCCAAGGGTAATAGGATAGTCATACTGACCAGTCTTCGTAAAGATATCCGAACGTTGAATCGTTGAGCCATCCATCTATTCGTTGTTACCATAGTTGCTGCTTCACGTATGAGTATTGTAATAAATACGACGGTATACCAATTATTCAGACTCGCAAGGTGATCCGTTTTTTACAGGATACGATTTCAGATTCAGATCTTTGGCGTTGTAGCAATGACATAAACCTGGACGCGTTGGGGACGGCTTGGAGACGTCTGTTTTTTTAGTGTTGGGTTAGTGGATGACCAAGACGTTCTGTCTTGATATCTCTGCCCCCCATAACACTTGATTCAGGCTATGCTTTACCCCTACTGGAGCCCCTTTGATACGGCCACATTGTCCAATTGGATTCGAGCTGGACAACTCTGTTTGTGTAGCGAAAGTCCTGACATGCCAGGTAGCCATATTGCCATTGATTGTTGGTTAGGCGATCGCTGGGCTAGCCGCCGTTCCTGGGCGTTGGTGATGCAAGTTCCATCTCTGGAGGATTCTGCGTGGCGTGGTGAATGCAGGAGACCCTCAGATCCTCAACGTCCGGTTATCTTAGCGATTCAGGATGCTCGCTACGGTGGATTTTGTTTAGGCCATCGCGCCGATGCTGAGCATCAATACTGGCATGTGTTCAATGCCGGACGCTGGTCCACTGTTCCTAGCACAGCTGTGGTGGGATGGTTACCTATTCCCCATCGTTTGTCCCATAGATTTTCTTCAACGTTAGAGATATCTCGTCAAAGACTGTTGGCACAGCTTAAGTAGCTCTGTGCCTCAGCGTATTTATAAGTTAGAGAGGATTTGAGAAATGTTGCATGTATTACGTCCGTACCGAGTTGCTGTTGAGCGGCTTGCGATCGCACTCATCTTCACCTTCATCGTGGCTGATTTATACCCCAGTCCATCTCTATCGCCAGGGTTAATTATGTCAACCGTGTCATACTTTCAGTCTAATGTGACTGAGGTAGTGGAGCATGACAATGTGCAATGAAGAAATTGCGGTTGCTAAATAAAGGAAACTCGATCTATGTCAAGAGCTGCTGCTGCCGAAGTTCGCCGTGCAGAAGTCGTTTCCGCAACGATGTCACTTATTGCTGCTGAAGGACCTGAGGCACTATCCATGCGCAAAATAGCCAATCATGCCGGATGTACGATTGGATTGCTCAACCACTGGTTTTTAAATAAAGACGATTTGATTGAAGCAGTCCTGGATGCGGCTTCTTCTGCGGCTGTCTTGCGGGTGAAAGTTGCAATGACAAAACCAGATGTAAAGCTAAAAGACATCGTTTTAGATTTCCTATCATTGGATTCAAAACGCCAAGAGGAGTTAAGAATTTCAAAATGGGGTTTTTCACATATCTCCTCGAAGAGATATATGCCGCTTTGAGACAACTAGCTCTAAGCGTTATATCACCCAAGTAGTATGACTGCGAATTCACCTTTATACAAGGTATGTATCCTCCATATTATCCAGACGATGTTTCAATCCCCTTGGCTCTTTGTCTTCCTCCTAATGAAGAGCTTAAACAATCATGCTCAGGATGGCAGGTATTCAAAGTCCTTTGCCTGTTGCTTTGTAATCTTGGAAGGATTGTTTCTGTTGCTCATGCCCAAGTCACACCGGATGGCTCTCTCTCTACTAGTGTCACGTCGCTGGATGGCCAAACCTTTGTTATTGAGAGTGGAAATCGCTCTGGCACCAATCTTTTCCATAGTTTTGATGAGTTTTCCATTCCCACCAACGGCTCGGCGGTGTTTGCCAATGCCCTTGACATTGCAAACATCTTCAGTCGCGTAACGGGGTCTACGGTGTCCAAGATTGATGGCCTAATTCAGACCAACGGGGCGGCGAATCTTTTTCTGCTCAATCCCAACGGGATTCTCTTTGGCCCCAATGCCCGCCTGGATATTGGCGGCTCATTCCTTGGTAGTACTGCCGATACGCTGCTGTTTGATGACGGTATTGCCTTTAGTACAACCAATTCTGAAGCCTCGCCCCTGCTCAGTGTGAGTGTGCCGGTCGGCTTGCAGTTGACCCAAGCGACCCCAAAGCCCATCACGTTGCAGAATGCCACGCTGGAAGTGCCAATAGGTGCCAACTTAACGTTACTAGGGGGTGACCTCGCCCTTAGCGAGAGTACCTTGCAGACTGCTGGTGGACAGCTCATCTTAGGGAGTTTAGGAACGGCAGGCACTGTTCAATTGGGGGCGAACCAATCCTTCCAGTTTCCGGAGGGGGTGGCTCGGGGCGATGTGACGTTGGGTGATGCCAGTTTTGTGAGTGCAGAGGCTGGCCGCCTTGATGTCTTTACCGATACGCTGAGCCTGTCAGGTGAGTCGAGACTACAAACGGTGACCAATTCCTCCAGTGCCGCTGGCAATATTACGGTGAATGCGGCTGGTGCCATTGATATCACGGAATCAGAGATCAGTAGTGTGACCCGTGGACCTGGGGATGCCGGGGATCTCCTCATTGAAGCCGGACAATTAAGCTTGATGGGGGGCGATATTCTAGTACAGACATTTGCCACCGGAAACGCTGGTAATATTCACATTCGGGCACGAGAATCTATCGAACTCGATACAGCGCTTGAGGGAGAAAACCGCAGTGTGATTAGCAACGGGGTTAATCAAGAAGCAAGTGGCATCGGGGGGGAGATTGAGCTTGAAACGTCAGTATTGCGCGTGCTGAATGGGTCGAACATCATCGCAGCTTCGATTGGGACGGGTGAGGTAGGAAACATCACTGTAAATGCGTCTGAATCAGTTGAGTTAGTTGGAGGGAGATCGAATGAGGTGCCTATATTTATTCCCAGCAGCATACTGGTCTTCAATTCAGCAAACAATACGGCTGCTAGGGGAAACTTGACCATCACTACTGGACAATTACGAGTGCTAGATGGTGCCGCGATGGTTGTATCGTCACTGGGAGAAGACGGTGATAGCGGAACGCTCACCATTACCGCACGAGACTCAATCGATATCACTGGCCAAGGCCCGACTCGTGGCAGTGCTTTGTCTACGCTTTCTCAATCCAGCAACTCAGGTACTGGAGGAGACTTAATTCTGCGTACTGAGCAATTGCGCATTGCGGATGGAGGAAACTTGCTAGCCTTGGCTTCCGAGGCTGGAAATGGTGGGAATATCATCATCGATACACGCACTATCAGTCTTAGCAACAGAGGAAACATATTAGCCAGCGCATCCGGGATAGGCAATGCAGGTGGAGTAGATATTACGGCTACGCAAAACGTTTCGGTCGTAGGGAGTCGCTCGGAAATCACCGTCAGTGCTGAGAGCGGTAATGCAGGTGAATTGGCTATCATGGCGAATAGCCTCTTACTGGATCGAGGGGGACGCTTAAACGCTAGTGTCGATGGCGGAGAGGAGGGCAATATTCGCTTAACGCTGAATGAGACGCTGGTATTACGGCGGGGTAGCTCTATCACGACCGAGGCTACCGGAGCCTCCGCCGGGGGCAATATTGACATCATGGCTCCCTTTGTAGTGTCGAGGCCGACAGAAAACAGCGATATTGTGGCCGATGCACAGCAAGGGGATGGCGGCAACATTCAAATCAGAGCGACCGGCATCTTTGGTCTTGAATTTCGCCCGCAACGGACGCCTTTGAGTGACATTACCGCGAGTTCCCAGTTTGGGGCTGATGGCCTGGTGCAAATCGAGGCGCTTGAGGTTGACCCTAACCAGGAGGGCGTTGAACTGCCCAACACCTTGACGGATCACAGCGATCAAATCGTGACTGGGTGTTTGGTTGCTGCTGACAACTCATTTGTGGTGACAGGGCGTCAGGGCTTACCCACAGACCCCAGCCTTCTAAGCAGTTCAACCACGTGGGAAGATTGGCGACCTTTAGAAGCTGAGTTAGAAGCTAAACCTAGGGCAAGTGTGACAGCGGTACCTGTTGTTGGTTTCCCCGCTCCGCTTGTGGAGGCCATTGGAATAGTTATGAATGCAAATGGCCAGGTCCAGTTGGTAGCACCGACTGATGCGGTGTCCAATATATCCCTGAGAGCTGATGGGGCTGGCTGCTTAACCTTTCGAAGTGGTCTGAAAGATGTTTAAGTCCGACGCACGTTTTTTGCTGCCATCCTACTTATGCCAACTGCTGATTGTTCAATGCTTCAAATGTTTAAACCTCAAATTCTTGTGCGAATAATCACAAGTACAAGTGTCTTACTGAGCTTAACAGCCTGTACATTTGACTTAGATGATCCGATGGGGACCTATCAGCGCCGTGCTAATGAACGTCATCCCGAGTGCCAACAGCTCTACGGCATTACAGGTGAGCATTATGAACAAAGTATGGTTGCTTATGAGCAAGGTTTAGCCGCTGATGGAACCCCGACGATTGAGGGTTTACTTGAAGGAGCAAAAATTCCTCTTCACACCGCAGATAGGCTAGAAGCCTTAGGGTTTAAGGATGACGATCTACAGAGCCTGAGTTTTCACCTAGCAGCTGGGCTTCGACAAATAGCTGAAGCCCAGCGTGCCATGGCTCCGTTTGCTGATGTTGAGCGTACTATTACCTCAGCCAACGATCGTTCAACAGCTCATCAGGCAAGTGTAGTCCAGAGGGATGAAGCCAGTGGGCAATATGCTAGTGCACTACGGGCTCTCGAAGCTTATTGCGAAGGAAAAGATCTTCCAACTTTATGAAGAACTCCACATGAGAGTAATCAGCGGTTGTGGCCGAATACTATCTGTGCCCACTGCAAATTATCAATCACCATTGAAGGGTGATCTTTGGCGGATAGCGTCAGGCATCAAGAAAACTGATGCTTCTGTGAAAACGCATTGATAAGTCTATATCCAGTTCTGGACTACTCCAGACTCTCTAACACTTTTTCGATGGCTGCCTTTACAGACTTTACGGAAGCGCCTTTTACTCCAAGCCACTCAAACATGGACGACCGCTCAAGCAGGATGGCAATGGTATAAACTGCTGCCTGGAAGCGTTTTTTAGGCACATTCGGATAATCTCGCTTCAATGCCTCACCTACGGACCAAAGCATTTTGTCGTAGCTTTGTCGAAGGCGATCGCGCACAGCCTCAGATCTCGTCGCATAAGCTGTGATTTCCGCCCAAAGGATTTCAGTTTCCTCATTAGACTCATTTTGATCATAAAACGTCTCTAAAAGCTCTATGATGCTGGCCGATTGACCCAGATTAGCCAGTGCCTCATTCATGCGCGAGTTAAATCCGTTGTCAATTCGCTGGGTCACCGCATCGACCAAGGCCTCTCGATTGCCAAAATAATGGCTGATCATCTTGCGATCCATCCCCAGAACCTGGGCTATGTGTTGAAACGATGTGCCCTCAATTCCTCGTTCTAGGATGCACTGCTCAAATGCATTGAGTATGTCCTCTCGCCGCTCTGCGGCTAGACTTTTTCGTCCCACAGCAAACACTCCTATCCATAGGATTTCGTGTAATTTCCCTTTGAGACTACACGATTTTCAAGGCGGTTGGCAGCATAAATTCATCAAATGCAGAATCTTTGTTGACAAAATAGATTCATCGAGCGTAGAAT
>JBCDFI010000122.1:0-11664 GCA_039178155.1 Cyanobacteria bacterium P01_H01_bin.105 | reverse complement strand
GGGGACTGTCATTGTGCAGCTATCGGATTTTCACTACGACGGTGAGCGACTATCGGACAAACTGCTGGCAGCTGCGATCGCAGCCATCCCTCCTTTAAAGCCCGATCTCGTCGTCTTGACCGGCGACTTTGTCACCACCGAGCCTGACCCAGTATATGACCTGGCCGCCCAGCTCAGCCCCATCGCCAAAGCATTCCCCACTTATGCTATCCTCGGCAACCACGACAACTACTGGCCCATGGCCCGTGGCATCATCACCGCCGCCCTCATCCAGAACAATATTTCCGTGCTGTGGAATCAGATTGTCTATCCCTTTGGTGAAGGCTTAGCCCTGGTGGGTCTTTCCGACTACTACACCCCAGACTATACCCCCACCGTCTTAGATGCGTTGCCCACCACTCTGCCCCGGATTGTGCTTTCCCATAATCCCGACACTGCTGAGCACATGATTCCCTGGCGTGTCGATCTGCAGCTGTCTGGCCATACCCATGGCGGTCAAATTGTCCTACCCGGTATTGGCAACGTCGCCAGACACTGGTTTACCTTTCGCAAGCGGCTACCTACTGTCCTACGCAAAAGCGGGATTCCCTACGTTGATGATGGCTGTGCCAATATCGTCGATAACTGGGAATGGGCCTTAGGCTTACACAAAGTCGGCCAGAATCTGCTCTATGTTAATCGCGGTTTGGGCAGCTACGCACCGGGACGGCTGTTCTGCAATCCCGAAGTTACAGCCATCACCCTGGTGTAGAAAGCAGTCAGAGAAACCTTAAAGAACCCCTACATTCCAGCTATCAATCTCCCGTTTGCCCAGGAACTCCTCTATCCTAGGTAGAACGATTTCTTGAAGCTGCCGGTCCAATGCACAACTTTCTGCCGATCACCTATTTTGAGGGTCAGTTTTGTCCGTTTGAGGATGCCAAAATCTCCATTGCGACCCATGCGTTGCACTATGGTACAGGTGCCTTTGGCGGCTTACGAGGTATTCCCGATCCTCAGAATTCAAATCGAGCCTTGCTATTTCGATTAGATCGGCACTGCGCGCGGCTAAGTTCAAGCGCTCGTCTGCTAAATTTTGATTTACCGGCGGACAAAATTCAGCATGTAATTACAGATTTTGTCAAGAAAAACAGTCCCAAAACCTCCTTCTACATTCGTCCTTTTGTCTATACCTCAGACCTAGGCATTGCCCCTCGGTTACACAACGTCAAAAAAGACTTTTTTGTCTACGGTTTAGAGCTAGGCGATTATCTCTCACCCGAGGGCGTCACCTGTCGCATTAGTTCCTGGTATCGTCAAGAAGATCGCAGTCTGCCCCTGCGCGGTAAAATTAGCGGCGCTTACATTACGTCTTCATTAGCTAAGACTGAAGCAGTAGAAGCCGGATTTGACGAAGCCATTTTGATGAACTCCCAGGGCAAAGTGAGCGAAGCCTCGGGTATGAACATTTTTATTGTGCGCAATGGCAAGCTAATTGCCCCCGGATTTGAACAAGATATTTTAGAAGGCATCACCCGCGACAGCGTACTACAGGTCGCCAAAGATTTAGGGATTGACGTAGTCGAGCGGCCCGTAGATAAGTCAGAGCTGCTAATTGCAGATGAAGTATTTTTGAGCGGCACAGCAGCGAAGGTGACACCGGTACGACAGGTAGAGAACTATACGCTATCGACGGTACGACCAGTGACCGATCAGATTCGTGAGAAGCTAACGGCGATTACCGAAGGGCGGGATGAAAAATACAAAGATTGGGTATACGGGATTGATTTGGGTTAGGGGATAGCAGCTAAATAAAGTGCCAAATTGAACGTAGCTGAACGACAAAAGTTGTGATCTATGCTGGAGCTTCTACTCTCTATTCAGAATAAGGAAAATATCTCCAAAGAAGCGTTTTTATGTCTTGTTCGCTGTTTTATCTGAAAACTTCTGTTTCCATCAAAAATGAAGCTTTGGAGATATTTTTTATTGTACGCAACAAACTAATCAGACATATACTTAACCAAGATATTTGAGAAAGCATTATCCGCGATAGCGTACTATAATTTACTAAGACTTTAGAGATTGACGTAGTTGAGAGGCCCGTAGGCTAAGTCAGAGCTACTGATTACCGATGAGGTATTGCTGAGTGCTACAGTGATGACAAAAAATAGGGGATTCTTCCTCAATGAACTTGCATAAACGTTAAGCTTTGACATTTGATATTATCTGTGTCCAGTTTATTGGACGTAGCTGAATCTAGTAACTTTCCTTCTGATATCAGCTTTGGATTAGATATTGGAATATATATTTCTAAACTTTCTATTGTTTTGGCAACAAAGTAGCATGGATCTATATATCCAGGTATTACATATTCGTCATCAATTAAATCTTCAACAGTTATTAGTCTAGACGTTGAATATAAAACACAGTCATATTCAAACGGTATATTTCCATCATAGTCCTGTATCGCGTCCTCATTCAAGGCCAACAGATTACTGATACGTGGTTGTTCGGAAAAGTCTGCCAACTCGACACTATCTTGAGAAACTCCACCGCCGCAAAAAGCAAAAAATTCAGTAACAAATCCATTCTCATAAATCTTATAATTTACAAACTCACCAACATCGCTCTGATGATAATTAACAGTCTGAATATTGAGTTTTCTAGAAATTTCTTTCGCTAGACTGTCATTAGTTATATGTTTACTCTTAACTCCAGAAAAATTTCCAAAAATCCAGTTATAGTCTTCAAGCATATATGTGATAAAGTATTCAGCACTTTTCAAATAATCTGAACCCGGTGGGACAATTTCCATCGTTCTCTCTTCGTTAAGAGTTTCAAAAATCGTAGAAACTCCCACCGCATTATTGCTCTTTACCAAAAGGACTTGATGATTGGCATAGATTGTCTCTATGCCAAAACGAACATTTGATGGAGACATATACTACTCTCAATTTATTATGATATGGCTGGCTAAACGGATGTGTGGCTATAACCGTTTGATGTTCGGAACCTGTTCTTCTCAGGCTTCACCCAAATCCTTAGTCGCTGTGGTTATATCAATAGTATTTTCAGCAATGGCAAAGAAGAAATTAACAAACTGAAATACGTAGGCGCTCTTGCATCTGACCTATTCTAAGCAGAGTTGAAGCGTATAGTACCTCAAACTCACGATTTTAGACCCAACAGTGGACACATAAGCCCATGGCCTCAATCCGGCATAGTGTTTTATGAACAATTGCTAAAGTACTTAAGTTGCTTGCTAAACCTGGGTCAAAAACCCTGGCTCAAGTGAGTGATGTCTCAGGACATTTACTACGACCTTTCCGTTCCCAGTAGAATTTTGCGAGGCGGGTTTCGGTTACTAACGCTAGCAGTCGAAACCCACCCCGCTCACTGCCCTCTGATCGCCTAACAGCCTGTGCCTAGTCTAGAACCGAGTCCTGGGCTCCATTAAATCTCAGGATAGTGAACCTAACTCTAACGTTACCTATGCATGCAGCCCGTTCATCAAGGTTTGGGTTGCCTGTTCTGCAAAATTGACCACAGAAGTCTCGTCCATTAACGGTAGCTGACGTTCGATTACCAGCATGGCTAGACCATGCACCAAGGACCACGCGACCCAAGCTAGCTGTTGCGGATCTCCGGGCTTTATTTTGCTAGCTGTTTGGCCTGCGACGATGGCCTCTACCAAAACTGAAAATGCTGTTTGGCCGGCGTTGTTTAAGTCGGAACAGGTGGCGTCGCTTGGTTGAAATGCACTAAACATAACTCGATAGTAGGAGGGATGTGCGATCGCAAACTTCACATAGGCGACTCCACTAACCTGTAAACTCCTTAAAGGATCGTTAGCTACGGAGTTTACTGCTGTGCGTAAAGAGACCGTCAGCATCTGAAATCCCTTTTCTGCCAGCGTCGCCAAGAGGGCATCCTTATCGGCAAAATGACGATAGGGTGCCGCATTAGAGACTCCTGCTCGCCGAGCAACTTCTCGCAACGACAGCGTTTTTCCATCCTGCTTTTCTTGGATTAATGCTAAAGCGCTATCGATGAGAGCCTGACGTAAATCGCCGTGATGGTAGGAAGCTTCACGGTCGGATTTGGCCATTGATCGGTGGCTCCATACGGGATTTATACAGCCCTAGTATCCCATGTTGATGCCGATAACATAACAGACTATTAGACTTAGTAAGGATTTAGGGAGCGATCGCTATCTTTGTTTGCCAAAACCGGTGAGTGGGTTGGTGATATCCCAAAACAATTCTTGCTGTCCTGACTGTTGTAAAAGTAGTTGAGAGCCTGTAGTGACTTTACCAACGGCTTTACAGACTAGTCCGTAAGGTTGAAACAACAGTTCGACCTGGGCGAGATGCTCCGATGACACACTGAAGAGAAAACCAAAGCTAGGAAAACTGGTAAGCCACTTTTTCCAGGTCACATCTGACGGGCGAGGCACTAAATCTAGATTGAGAACAGCACCTACTCCTGAGGCTTCAGCTAACAACAACAGGGTACCAACTAATCCTCCCATGCTGATGTCTTTGTCAGCGTTGCACAGTCCAGCCTGGGCTAGCTGGGGGAGTAGTGCTGTCTGCTGTTGCAGTACGCTGGGGTCTGCTGTGGTAGCGGCATTCCAAAATGGATAGTCTCCATAGTAGCTACCGGCCATATTGACTACCATCACTAAGTCATCGCCGGGCTGGGCATCAAAGCTGGTGATTAGCTGCTGGGCTCGACCCAATATGGCAACGGCAAGACCGTTATAAGGACTATGACAATTGGTATGCCCTCCAACAATGGGTACCTTGTAAGCTTGAGCCGCTGCCTGCATTCCTTGCCATAGAGGAGTGCTGGCCGTTACTGACTGGCTCCACAAGGTATCGACAACGGCGATGGGAGCCCCCCCCATAGAGGCAATATCAGAAACGTTGACCATAACAGCACACCAACCGGCAAACCACGGATCTTGCTCTACAAGCTGAGGCCAGAGACCTTCGGCAGCTAGCAGCAAATAGCTATCTCCATCGGGGATAGCCGCACAGTCATCTCCTAGTTGGATCGGATCTCCGCTGGCAGTTTGGACATATTGACCGATAGTGGTCGCAGCCGTTTGAATGTCTTGTTTGCCCAGGATGCTAACAGAATTTTGGAGCGCTGTAACCAGCGCTAACAATGAACAATCAGCAATAGGTGTCGTGGGTTGCACCGCTCGCTACGCCACCTGCTTAAGCGGTAATGCCGGACGAGGCTGATCGGTGGCTGGATAATAGTCTAAATCAGCCTCCATCAGGTGGTGGGGATGCCCTAACACTTCAATCTCTTTTAGGCTTTGCCAGTGCAGTCGGGTAAAAAAGCGAACATTTTGAAGCTGAACGGTGGCCAGGAAGCGATCGCACCCCCAGGTGTTGGCCGTCGTCACCGCTTTTTGAATTAATCCTTTACCAATCCGGCCCACCCGTCGAAAGTCTGGATGCACCCCTAGACGTCCCCCGTACCAGAGGCGAGGCTGTTCTTCATAGATGCGCACCACTCCCACAACCTGGTCCGGTTGGTCCGGTGTATGGGCAATAGCCACAATCGGATATGAGGCACCGTCAATAGCATCACGATCGTTACCTTCGAACAGACCTTGCTCTATACAAAAGATCTGCTGTCGTAGGTTGAAATAGTCGTCGATATCAGATTTAGACAGAGCCAGTTGAAAGCTATAAGTACGTTTTGCCATATCTACTAAAATTCAAAACCTAAAGTCTCTCTCTTAGTTCTCAAATAAAGATAATGCCGAACAGGCTCCACACTTGGCACAGCCTGCTTTCATCTCACTCGACAACAGATTTGCCTGCTTTAGCATTTGTCCAATGCCCTGATACAGGTCATACATAAATTCGCTGCTAGGGGGCTGATGATCAGCCAACGGCGTACCACCAATGGGTACAAACGGCACCACAAATGGATAGACACCGATATCAATTAGACGCTGGCTGACTTCGAGTAATGTCTCTTTGCTATCGCCCAATCCTGCTAACAAATAGGTGCTGACCTGACCTCGACCAAAGACTTTTGTTGCTGCTGCAAACGCATTAAAGTAGTAGGAAAGCGGTACCTTAGCTTTCCCTGGCATGATCCTGGCGCGCACTTCAGGGTCTGCTGCTTCTAGGTGCATTCCCAAACTGTCAACACCAGCTGCGCGCATCCGTTCAAACCAGACAAAATCGTTGGGGGGCTCGCACTGAGCCTGGATCGGTATGGACACACGTGAGCGAATAGCCTGGGCACAGTCGGTCAAATAGGCCGCGCCCCGGTCAGTCGTATTGGGCGTACCGGTGGTCATAATCATATTTTCGACACCGTCTAGCCGCACGGCAGCTTCGGCAACTTCCGCCAGCTGTTGGGGTGTTTTTTTGGCAATGGTGCGGTCAGCTGCTAACGATTGTCCGATGGCACAAAACTGACAGGCGGTCTTGCGATTTTCGTAGCGAATACAGGTTTGGAGAACAGTGGTGGCGAGAACGTTACGGCTATGGAGCAGAGCGATTTTCCAATAGGGAATACCGTCAGCCGTGGTGAGATCGTAAAATTTGGGCTGTTCTGGAAAATCTAATGCGGTGATCGCCTGATCATCCTTAGTTAGAACAGATTGACCGGCTTGATACTCCAGGCCATAGGGAGATTGAGCGGCACCATCGGTATAGACCGGAACCATGAATGTGGTTTCACCAATGGTGATCGCCTTGTGGTCAGACGGTCCGGCTCCGCCCTTGCGGCCCGATGCACCAACGGTATCAGTGGCTAAGTTGAGGCCCTTGGTCTGAAGCTCGGTAATCACCTGCTGTGGGTTCATGGTCTAGAAAATAAAAGGGTATCTAAATTAAACGATGGCTGGGGTGATTGAGTCTTTGCTATCCCAGCTATGAGTTTTTTCTCTCTTCAGGTAATCCCTCTGCTGTAACGGGTGGTGCAGTTGGCGGTACCGATACGGATACAGTGTTCTCTGAGATATTTTTAGCGGCCTCTTGAGTGGCCATGTCTGGAGATACAACAGTATAGGACGCTTTGTTTACTGTTAGCTGCAGTAAATCGGGTCGAGCGTAGTGACCGACGGAGTCCATCATGCGTTTGCGCTTGGTGATCAAGGAGAAATCTAGGGTTGCGATCGCAATTCCCTCCCCTTCCCGAATCGGTTCACACAGCGGCACCCCTTCCGGGCTAATGATGGCCGTATAGCACCCACCCCGTAAAACTTTCTCCAACCCTTCACTCGGAGCAATCTCACTCACTTGATCCGGTGTTAACCACCCCGTCGCATTCACCACAAAACAAGCCGACTCCAGCGCATGGTGACGCAGGGTTACCTCGGTTTGAGTACCAAAAATCTCACCGACCATGGAGCCAGGAAACTGAGCACAGTGGATCTGTTCATGGTTAGCCATCAGACTATATCGAGCCAGCGGGTTGTAATGCTCCCAACAGGCGAGCGCTCCCACGCGGCCAACCGCCGTATCACAGACCTGCAGACCAGAACCATCCCCCTGTCCCCACACCATCCGTTCATGATAAGTCGGCGTAATCTTTCTGCGCTTGAGTAAACAACTACCGTCCGCATCAAAAATTAGCTGAGTATTATAAAGAGAGCCTTTGTCACGTTCATTAACGCCTAAGACAACTACGATACTGTGGTTACGAGCCGCGCGGCTAACCGCCTCAGTCACCGGCCCTGGCACCTCAACAGCCTCCTCGTAGAGCTTCATGTGCTCTTTGCCCATCAGCACGGGGGGCAGCACAAACGAAAAGTAAGGATAGTAAGGAACAAACGTTTCTGGAAAGACAACTAGCTCAGCCCCCTCACGGACCGCATCATCAATTGCCTTTAAAACCTTTTCCATCGTACCAGAGCAGCTATGCAGCACAGGCGAAATCTGCACAGCTGCGGCCCTTACGGTTCGAGAGTAATCCATTATTACTGCCTCCCCCACATAGTTTTCAATTATCCTGTCAACAGAAAAATTTGAGCTGCAACAGGCAGCTCAGTCCTCTCTCAGTCCCCTACATAGTCCAAGTATCAAGGATAAATGCACCATCTTTACGATGCATCAAAATAATATCCAACACATCCAAAGGATTAATCGGTGTGATACCTGGAATTAAAGAAGGTTCACCGTGGCCATAAAGGGCCTGAAGTGCGAACCGACAGGCGTAGACTTTACCGCCTTCTTCCATCACTTTTACCAACTGATTGTTCATGGCTAGGTGACCTGGAAAAGCCTCATCGCCAATCTTGGGAAAACCACGCTGCACACCAAGAGTCACACCGGGACCATAGAGCAAAACCGATGTTTCAAATCCCTTGCGAATAAGACGAGTTGCCTGCAGCAAGTTAACCAAACCGATGGACCCTTCAAAGGCAACTGTGTGAAATGTCACCAGTGCTTTCTCGCCAGGTTCCGCTTGAACATCGGGGAATACCTTCTCTTCGTAGTCAACGAAAAAGTCGCCAGCCTTATGAGCCGGAGTCGTTACTTCAGGCATGTGAGTCACTCCCTAGGTGAATTTGTCAGCAGCTTAGAAGGTCTCAGGCTCTATTCTCGTATCTGTTGTTACAAAGCAAGTAAGCCTGACGAATGAGACAGCCAAAATGGTTTAACGTTCATAGAGCATCCGAATAAACGACAGTTACCTGTCAAAAAGTGCAGGTTTATAGAAATCAATATAACTTTTCCTAGGTTTTTAGACCACCGTTGCTATTGGCTTCCTGCCCATAAGCCGAGATCTTAAGCTTTCGTATTACTCGCTACAGGCTGCTGTAATTCTGATTTCTATGGTTAAGAAATAACCCGTTATTTTCGGCATTCATCCCATGCAGGTACTCACCAATTCCCATTTTCCTGTTGCTATTGTCGGCGGTGGTCAAGCAGGGCTGTCGATAAGCTACTGCCTAAAGCAGCGCGGTATTGACCATATTGTTTTTGAAAAGAATAAAATCGCCCACTCTTGGCGCTCAAAACGATGGGATTCTTTTTGTTTAGTAACGCCTAACTGGCAGTGTATGCTACCGGGCTATCCCTATCCTGGCAATGACCCAGAGGGCTTTATGCAGCGAGATGATATTGTTCAATACATCGAAGAGTATGCCAAATCCTTCAACCCTCTGCTCAAAGAAGGGGTGAGTGTTTCTAAAGTCAGTAAACCTGAAAATGTATTTGAAATAGATACCTCCATTGGGCACTACGTCGCAGACCAAGTGGTAGTTGCCACTGGCGGCTACCATACCCCCAAAATTCCCAGAATGGCTGAGCGGTTGCCAGCTCATATTACTCAGCTACATTCGTCAGAATATAAAAACCCTGAGACTTTGCCAGAAGGAGCCGTCATGGTAGTCGGCACCGGTCAGTCAGGCTGTCAAATAGCAGAAGACTTACACCTGGCCGGTAAACAGGTCCACCTATGTGTCGGTGGTGCTCCCCGCTCGCCCCGCACCTATCGAGGTAAAGATGTGGTGGACTGGCTTGACCAGATGGGCTACTACGACATGTCCATTGATAGCCACCCCCAAAAAGAATCGGTGCGGACAAAAACAAATCACTACGTCACTGGCCGCGACGGCGGACGAGAGATTGACCTACGACGGTTTGCCACAGAAGGTATGTGTCTCTATGGCAAGCTTAACCATATACAAGCAGAGCATTTAGAGTTTAAAGACGATCTGCGCCATAATCTTAACCAAGCTGATGCTGTTGCCGAGAGTATCAAACAGACGATTGATGCCTATATCGAAAAGAATCAGCTAGATGCACCGATCGAGCCTGCATATCAGCCAATTTGGGAACCCGAAACCAGTCCCTTATCGTTAGATTTAGAGACAGCAAACGTCTCAACGGTGATCTGGTCTACGGGCTATCATACTGACTTTAGCTGGATTGATATTCCCGTTTTTGATGGCAAAGGTTATCCCGGCCATGAGCGCGGTGTCACCACTGTTCAGGGGCTGTATTTTCTTGGGCTGCCTTGGCTATATACCTGGGGCTCAGGACGATTCTCGGGGATCGCTCGCGATGCTAACTATTTGGCCGACTGTATTGCGTTAAAAAACAGAGTGTTACCTCATCAGCTAAGCCGTGCCGTAAATGAAGTAGCATTGGGGTCGTAACTCGCGATCGCAGAGCTTTCTAAAGCCATGGGCCTATTCGACTCGTCTACCGCTAATAAAATATCCCCTGCCCAGCTACAACAGCTCAAAGCCTGGGTTTATAAAGCTCTGAGCTTAGATCAATCGGTTCCTGTTTCCATTAGTCAGCTAACCTGTACCGAGCCCGACTGTTCCCCATTGGAGACCGTCATTGCAGTGATGACGCAGCCCCCTACAACCTACAAGATTCATCGGCCTGCCGCAGACGTTACCCAGACCGATGTGGTACGAGCGCTGGGTGGTAATCGGGTTGAAGACTAACATTACAATAATCGTCTCAGACAGCTTCCCTCATGGCCTTCATTTTGTCCGGACTATTGCATCCCATAATCGTACATAATCGTAAACAACGTATTCTGAGAAAGAGGCAACCACATGGCCACTGCGACCAAGCCTGCTGAGACGGTTAAGACTGTTCCTGTGACAGTGCTCACGGGATATTTGGGGGCTGGAAAAACTACATTGCTCAACAATATTCTCACCCACGAGCATGGCAAAAAAGTGGCCGTGATTGTCAATGAGTTTGGTGAAGTGGGAATTGATAATCAGCTGGTTATAGATGCGGATGAAGAAATTTTTGAGATGAACAACGGCTGTATTTGCTGTACTGTGCGCGGCGATCTGATTCGCATTATCGGGAATCTGATGCAGCGACGCGATAAGTTTGACCATCTGGTAATTGAAACCACGGGATTAGCCGATCCGGCTCCTGTGATTCAAACCTTTTTTGTCGATGAGGATATTCAGTCTCAGCTATTGCTCGATGCGGTGGTGACTGTGGTAGATGCCAAACATATTCACCAGCACTGGGATAGCGATGAAGCCCAGGAGCAAATCGCCTTTGCCGATGTGATTTTGCTCAACAAAGTAGATTTGGTTACCCCTGAAGAGCTAGATGACCTAGAAACGAAAATTCGCGATATGAATGCCCTAGTCAAGATCTATCGCACTCAGAACTCTGAGCTGCAGATGGACTCTATTTTGGGCGTGCGGGCCTTTGATTTAGACCGGGCTTTGGAGGTAGATCCTGAGTTTCTCAACGAAGATGCCCACGAGCATGATGAATCGGTCTTTTCTCTTGCTTTTGTTGAGCAAGGTGCCTTAGATAAGGAAAAGTTAAATACCTGGATGTCGAATTTGTTGGAGACTAAAGGACCCGACATTTTTCGGATGAAAGGTATTCTTAACATCCAGGGAGAAGACAATCGGTTTGTCTTTCAGGGAGTACATATGATTTTTGATGGCAAAACCGAACGTCCCTGGAAACCAACCGAAACCCGCAAAAGCGAGCTGGTATTTATTGGCCGCAACCTCAATGAAGTCGAGCTGAGAGAAGGCTTCCGATCCTGTTTAGTATGACTATAAAAATGAGCAAGAGCCGTTCCCGTTCAAATGCGTTTAAGGTTCACTGGCACGGCAAGCTAGATGACTATGTGACCGATTTAGTGTGGTCACCCTTAGGTGACTGTATGGCAGTTGCTTCTTCTAGTGGGGCTATTAGT
>JBCDFI010000121.1:0-11677 GCA_039178155.1 Cyanobacteria bacterium P01_H01_bin.105 | reverse complement strand
GATTGGGCTATTGGATAATGCTTGGACCATTGCTGAGACCTTGTCCAAACTCACGGCTGAGTTATTGCTGAGTACCCTGCACAAGCTTGATGGCCAAGCAATTCGTCCGCTGCCTCAAACTGAGGAATACGCTACTTATGCACCACTTATCAAGAAAAATGATTATATTATCCATTGGCATCGTCCGGCTTTAGATATCCACAATCAAATACGTGGCTTCTACCCCAACTGCGTCACTCAGCTACGCCAGCAGCCCCTTAAAATTACTGAAACTATTCCGCTGGACGAAACCATTTGGGAGCAGCTGCCTCAGAATTATCAGCGACTGAAGGAATATTACACCACCCTAGGGTCTAATATTCCTGGAAAAATTGCCGCTGTTTGGAAAAATCATGGCCCCGTCATTGGCACAGGTAATGGGTATTTACTTTTGCTTCAGCTTCAACCATCCGGGAAAAAGTCTCAGTCTGGTTGGGCATTTGCCAATGGTAGTCGTATAGAAGTGGGAGAACAGCTAGGCGCATCGTAAAAGAGGGCTGTATTCTCAAAAAATCTCAAAAAAAAAGCTCCTGACCTTAGCCAGGAGACAGTTTGTAGATGTTCAGGTATAGCGATCTGGTTTTGGGAGACCCCTAGCCAGCAGCTAAGTAACCTTGAAACGTTGCTTTGCGGCGACGCAAATGCTTGAGAGCCTGCTGCTCTAGCTGACGGACGCGCTCACGGCTGATGCCCATGCGCTGCCCTACCTTAGCTAAGGAAAGCTGAGTGCCATCGACAAGACCAAATCTTAGGTTAATCACTTCCTTTTGCTGAGGAGTGAGTTCCGTAAGCATATTGCGAATATCTTGCCGTAGGGACTGCTGAACTGTGTAGTCCTCCGGTGAAACGGTGTCATCCTCTAAAAGTTCCTGCAGCTCTGTATCTTGATTATCGCCAATGCGAACGTCTAGAGAAATGGGCTGACGGGACATGGTCAAGTACTCTCGTACCTGTTCAGGTGATAGGTCAAGCTCTTGACCAATTTCACCCACCGATGGGCTACGACCGAGCTTCTGGGCTAGCACCCGTTGCTCACGCTTAATTTTGTTCAGCTTCTCCGTGATATGAATAGGCAGCCTAATGGTGCGTGATTGCTGTGCGATCGCCCGAGTGATCGCCTGTCGAATCCACCAATAGGCATAGGTGGAAAACTTATACCCTTTCATAGGGTCAAACTTTTCGACACCACGCTCTAAACCTAAAGTACCTTCCTGAATTAGATCCAGAAATTCTAGATTACGCTTCTGGTATTTTTTAGCTACCGCTACCACCAGACGCAGATTGGCTTCAATCATCTTACGCTTCGCTCGCTGGCCGTGCCGAAGCTGGTGAGCGAGTTCAGTCTCAGAAATATCAGCTGCTTGGGCCCACTCAAGCCGATTGGCATCACGACCGAGTTCTCCGTCTAATTTTTCCTTAGTTTCCTGCAGAGTCATCAAACACTGTACTTGCTTACCCAATATGATCTCTTCTTCGTGGGTAAGTAGAGGTACACGACCAATTTCTTGTAAATAAGTGCGCACAGTATCTGTACTGTAGGCAACTGGAGAAGTTCGTTTTGGGGCTTTCAGCTTTGACATAGCTTTTAATGGACCTCCGCTGGAAAAGTGTGTCAGGTGCAGGGAATCGGTTGACCCTTGACCATGATGTGAATCGCTGAAGAATGAAACTTACTACTAATACGCAGAGCACAACAAAACCGGATTGTGATCAGGGAAATCACCTTAAAGATCCGTTTCAAATGCCTAGGTTAAGGCTGAACAAGTACCTATATTTCTGAAAAACGAACTCAAGTCGGATTCATTATGAGTTTGATTTTACCCTAAGGAATCGTGTTAGTTACACTAGATGAAAAAACTCTCACAAAACACATCTTCATTTCGCTACTCTAGATTGGATAGATGAGAAATCAACATGGCCTAAGATTAGAGCTAGCTGAGAGAAGATTATGGGTAAATGACAATCTCTATGTTGCTAGTATGGACTCGATTGTTTAGCGCTTAGGTGAGGATTTCCTGTGGCAATAACCGAACCGAAAGCATTGACTGCAGATTATTTTCCTTACCCGCTCCACGTATTTTTATACTGAATCTCTTTAAGAATCTAAGTGACTCCAAAGTGTAGAGATGAAACAGAGAAAATTCTGTAGTTATTAGAACAACTTTCGTCTTATTTCGAGACTAAACCTACTCAGAAACATTCACCACAGATGTAATGAATGGGTGTCCATGAGCAAGATAGATAAATGCTTCCTACTATGTGTAGAAAAGAATCCTTGTGAGGACAGGCAGTCATCGAAATACCAGTATCACCATATAGTACACTTGAACTTATCTTTAGGTTACTAAGATTTTATTCAGAGTCTATTGTATGGACATAAAAATAAGCCTTATCTTTCCCAATGCTTGGGCCTCAATGGGAATAAGACGTAATAGTACAACTTAGGTAAAGTAGGGAAAACACGATTGAAAAGATCATAGCTCTTATTGCAGGTACAAATAACAAGTACTGTGACACCTGTGTCAATCCCTAAGAGTGTCACATTAGTTTGGATTATTGCTAATTATTTTCCTGGATCGTGACGTCATGTGTAGCAGTCGTATTTATATGTGTGAGTACGGCAGAGCTTTGTAAACAATTGCTATCAGTGGCGATGTTTGCGTAGCTACAACGTCAGCGTGTTGTTCAATAAGGACATTCCTGGTTAAACTTGCGTGGTTTTCGCAGTCGGTTTGTCGTCAAGATTACTTGAGTTTTCTAAATACCCTGAAAGGCTGTGTATCATTGGGCACCTTGAAATGAGTTGAGTACCCACTCCTTATTCAGCTAAGCAAGGAACTCTATGGCTTTAAACAGACCTGTCAGCGATTTATCCCATGGCTCCAGTTGTAATCAAGATTCAGAATTTTGGCAGCAGCTAGATCAAGATTTTCCCTTTGAAGGTGTTGATGAGACACAGCTTCGTCGGCAAACAGAACAATGGATGATCTGTGTTAGTGAACTTTTGGGACCGCCGCCATCTCGGATATGCAATAAAACTAAGTGTTGAACTAAGGGGTAATCATGGCTTGGGCATGGTGCCAACCTAGATAGAGTGCTCGCGGCACATGGAAGCAGCCTTTCCACTTTCCGCCCTTTAGCGATAGCAAAATCTCACCCTGACGATCGAGATACCCAAACCACTCTCCCTGGTTTGGGTCATTAAACCGAGACCAGGCATAATTGTGAACGGTGCAATACCACTGCCAGCATTCATCCCGACGGGTTAGTCGATATCCTAATAGCAAAGCAACCAGCGCTTCTAAATGGACCCACCAAAGCTTTTGGCTCCATTCTAGCTGCTGTGGCGGATGACCCATGCGGTCTAAAAAGTAAAAAATACCACCGTATTTGCTGTCCCAACCCTGTTCTAGAATTGTAAGCATGGTATCGACAGCGCGATTAATTAAATGTGTATCCTGTCGTCGCTGGCCAATGTCCATCATGAACCACATGGCTTCGATGCCATGGCCAGGGTTAAGTAATCGTCCTTCAAAACAATCAAGAGTGGAGCCATCTGGGGCGATGTGTTCATAGAGCAAACCGCTTTTGACATCTAGGAACTCTTCCATAACAGCGAAAATAGTCTGGTCAAGTACTGAGTTGAGATGTTCTGTGGGCAGTAGCCAGTCCATTTCTAGAGTTAGGTTAGCCAAAATCATAGGTACTGCCAGGGATCTCATGGGGCGAGTACCTGGATAAACCTTGTTGTACTGACCTTTGGGATTATCTTGACGACGTAGAACGTTGTTGTAGGCCTGTAATGCTATTTCCTTCGCTGCAGTGTCCTTGCTAGCCTGGGCGTACTGGCTAAATGCCATGGCGGCAAAACAATCAGAAAAAATGTTGTAAGGCTGCACTAGGGGACGTCCTTGGCGATCTAGGGAAAAATACCAGTCGCCTGCTTCATTACGACCGTGCTGTGCCAGAAAATCAGCACCGTGACGAGCGATATCTAGCCAATCAGAGCGCTGTTCTAAACGGTTGTACAACATTGAAAAGGTCCAGACCTGTCGATTTTGCAACCAGATAAACTTATCAGTGTCATAGACATTGCCCTGGACGTCTAGACAGGTGAAATAGCCACCGTAGTCATGATCGAGTGAATGATGTTGCCAAAATGGCAAAACTGTTTCAAATAATGTTGACTGATACAAGTCTGCCAGGGCAACAAAATCTTGTGGGGATAGAGGGTCGATGAGCATAGGGCCAGGATTGATAGAGTTTGAAGTCTTGAGCCGCTGATGATTATCAACGAACAGATAAAAATCCTCTGTATTATCCTGGAGTCTTGGAAATGACAAGAAGGATAACTTGTAAAGGAAGCAGCAGAGTATGGCAATGCAACGTCGACAGGTACTAACAGGGCTGTGGGCAACCAGTGGGTTAGCAATGTGGGGGCTGATGAGCCAAGCTGCCCATGCTTATGACGTTGTGATTACACCCAATAATCCTCAGCTCGGGGATACCATTTCTGTGATTGTGCAGGCTAGAGACAGTGCTGCTAGTTCTCCTATGGTGACGGCCAACGGCAAAGGCTATCCCTGCTTTTCTCTATCTAATAATCGTTTTCGTGCGTTTATTCCCACCAGCCCCCTTGACCCACCGGGGCGGATTGTAATTCAGGTGAGTGGGGCTGAAAAAACTCGGAATCTGGCAGTGGGGCTACGCGATCGCAGCTTTCGTACCCAGCGCATCACCCTACGCGGCAGCGGCAGCCTTGGCACCGACCATGAATTTGACCGAGTCGACGCCTTTAAACGGATAGTCAGCCCCGAACGACACTGGAATGGCACATTGTTGCGGCCTAGTCAGGGACGCGTCAGCTCCGAATATGGAGTTCGTCGTTATTATAATGGCGAGTTTGCCGAAAATTATTATCACCGGGGGGTGGACTACGCCGCCAGTACAGGTACTCCTGTGCTCGCACCCGCTGCCGGATATATTCGTTTAGTGGGCCGTGTGAGTGACGGGTTTGAACTCCATGGCAATACAGTGGGTATCGACCACGGTCAGGGACTGTTGAGCATTATGATTCACCTTAGTCGCATTGATGTAAACGAAGGGGACTTTGTCAGTGCGGGCCAGCGAGTAGGGGCGATTGGCTCCACAGGAGCATCCACCGGCCCCCACCTACACTGGGGATTGTATATAAATCAGGTAGCAATAGACCCAGTACCCTGGCGCTATGAGGGGTTTGAGTAGTCGAAAGTACCGTCGCCTGGTAACAGTCTGGGAGTCTACAGCCGTGTCTCCTCACAGTGCCCTTCCCCAACGTGCCCCAGACTTGGCAAAATAGCCATCAACGTTTGAAAGTCTTCGTCTGAAAGCTGAGCTTCGAGGCCGGTACTGTCTAGTTCTAGCTGGCCGTCGTCTGCTAAAGCCGCCAGGGGTTCAAACCCTAAGGCCCCTTCATTGAGCGGAGCGTCGGCAGGGGTTTCTGAATCACCAAATAGATGGTCAAAATGGAACGTGGCTTCTACATCAGCGCTATCACCGCTGTCTAGAAATCCTTTGCGTTCATCACCAACAAAGTCACCACAGACAAAGCCCAGTTCCTCAGCCAGACTGATGGAAAAATTGACGGTTTCTCCGTCCTTGGTGGCTGTGCCTACCATCGTCAGAGGATCTTGTTGGGTTTCAGGATCGCCAACCATCTCCCAAGAAATTGCATTGTATCGACCGGCAGGGGCATCTAATACCGCTACTTGAACGGGGGTATCTCCCTCAGCTAAATCCACGGTGATCGCTTCGTCTGTACCAACTTCTGCTGTGGCTTTAATGGCCTCACCTTTTTGTGGGTCAAACGGTGGGTCTGTTTGATAGGCTTTGACATTGGCTAGGTTCACATAAACATGATCAAAGCTGATCTGCCAGCCATCTTTTGTTGTAAAGCCCTGACGGACAAAGTCTTCTCCATTAGCGTGGATCGTCAACATGCCTGAACCAGCGGCATCCGAAGCTGCCTGCTGGGACGGTTTGTCGCTACAGCTGGCGAGCCCGACAGAGCCAATAAGGCCAGCAGCTATCAATAGTGAGTGGGTTCTATGCATTGTTAAATTTTCTCTTGAAGGGTAGAGAGCATTAGGGGGACAGCATCGCTAATTATGAGCACCGTTGAGACTAACAACAATGCCCTGGGGGGGGACTAAAACGGATTCTTTTAATTTGCTTAATTTAGAGTACTGAGTTTTTCGAGCAGCGCTGGATTATTTGCCAACTGTCGCGATAGCGCCGCTGCACCTGCTTGGTTTAAATGGCTAGGGTCAGCAAAAAAGGAATTTTGGCCTATCCATTGGGATAAAAGGTCAATAACGATAAATCCTTGGCGCTGACCCTGGGTTTGTAAAAATTGTTGAAATTGTTGGTCGATGGGTAAACGAAAGTTATCTAAATAGTCACCGCTGAGGGGAAGATGGACATAGATCAAGTCGATATTGCGGCTTGTGAGATAGCTAACTAGCGATCGCAACGACCCCAGCTGTAAACCCGTTAGACTAAATGGGCTATAAAACCCGTCATAGCGGCCGCTCACCCGTGGATAGGTTTGATAAAAAATAGCTGGATTAAAGACAGCAGATACAGGCAAAAACCCGTAAGCATTGATATCGCTGGGCTGTTTTGGCAAGGAAGCCCGGTTTGCAAACCCTGGTTTTTCCCCCGCCAAAATAGCCCGATATCCTGGCGAGTCGAGCATGCGAGCAAACGTGGCATCAAGTCGAGCGCTGTTAAAAGCCCGAGATCCGTCCCCCCAGATCACCAGTTTGGGTAGCTGGTCTGGAGTCAACAGTCGCTGTAGTACAAAGTTCATTACCTGGGCGGTCGATCCATTAACACTAAAGTTAAACACCCGCACAGGATATCCTTTTTGGTCTAAAGCTGTTTGTAACAGCTGTGGGTCTAAACCCTGCAGAGTCCTGGAACTGCCAATAATCAAAATATCGGGAGGCCCAAAGGTGGCTAGATAGCTTAAGTAAAGCCGAAGTTGTTCATCTAGGATGGTACTGCCTAAGCTTGGGAATACATTAGGCCAGCTGAGCTGATTAGCCTGCTGTTGGGCGATGGCTAGATTGCCTAGATATTCTCGCTGTTTACGCTGGGCAAAAAATCGTTCGGGGCTGTCGACAGGAATAGTTTGTAAGGTTGCGATCGCACCCGTCCAAGCCTCCACCGCCGCATCCCACTGGTCAGCCGTTCTAGCTGATTGGGATAAACCAGCCGCCTGATCAGCCTGGTCAAATCCAGACTGTAGAGTTGCCGTAACCCGTCGATCGGCCCAAAAGCTATTCCTGGCCGCCATCGCTGTACTTGGACCATTCACATCCCCACGGCTAACCCAAAAGCCAAACGATATCAACACCGTCAAACAAAATAGTAGCGCCGTCATCCAGCGTCGTTTTTCTAGAACTCCCATGATGTCAGCTCGTCCTGCACAACCCACCAGCGATATACATAACCGACGATAAAACAAATTGTCCTTAAAGGATCAGGTTTGGATTGTATATAGGACTAGATCCATGCGCCTATGGGTCCTGGAGATGGCAGTTATTTTAGGGCTAGCGATCACAGAGTTGGGAGTTTATGGCAGGTTTTCAAACGTTTGACTGGAGCCTAGGTTTTGGGTTGATATTAGGAGGAACCCTACAAACAGCAGAGTCGGTCTCTACAGAGCGCTCCGCCCCCCGCAGGCCACCCTCACCAAAAGTTCAGACCGAATAGACCGGAACCGCATGCAGGGAGAAATCGGTTCCATCTACTACACCCTGGGCGACTATGGTCAGGCCGAAGCGGCCTATCAGGCGGCCTTAGCTGAAGCTAAATCCCTGGGTTATTGGGATACCTCGATATCTCAATGGTTTGGGCTATGTCTATTTACAGCAGCAGGCCTATAACCAGGCGCAGGCTACCTATCTAGAAGCACGGGAAATCGCGATTTCTTTAGGGCAGTGGCATGAGCTAGCCAGCATTTTGAATAGTCTAGGTGAACTGTATGTCGAATAGGGAGAGTTTAATCAGGCTCTAGACATCTTTCTCGAAGCCCTGAGCTACAGGAACAAATATATAGGCCCAGAGTATAGTCGCACCCTCAGTCATCTGGGGCAGCTCCATACGGTTAAACAAGAAAGGGAGCAAGCCCGAGACTATTACGATGATGCCTATGCCTGGGCTAGTCAAAACTATGACACGATAGGTCAGATAAATACCCTGAGCGGTCTCGCAGAGATTAATCGCATCCAGGGTAATCTTTTTATACTACAAAAATGTTGCATGAGGCACTGACTCATTTTGAAGCTTTAGCACCTGGTTTACAAGATATAAATAAAGTCTCACTCTTCGAGAGCCAGTCCTATCTTTATGAGCAGCTACAGCAGGTGCTGATTGCTCAAGGAGAGATTGAAACCGCGCTGGTGATTGCAGGACGAGGCCGTGCTAGGGCATTTGCCGAGCTGTTGGCCGCTCAAATATCAGAAACAGTGTCACCACCGCTAACAGAGTTTAGCCTCGACCAAATCAAAGTATTGGCTCAACAGTAGAAGACAACCTTTGTTCAATATTCTATTATTCGTCAGCCCTCTCCCGGACGGAGTCGATTTGATAATCGGCTGTTGTATATCTGGGTGATTCAACCTAGCGGCAACATTTATTTTGAGCAGGTTAATTTGACTCAACAACCAAACTCGATCCAAGAGTTGCTGATTGCTAGCCAGGATAGTTTAGGGGAGCGTGGATTTTTTAATGCCTGGGGTAGATCCCCGAGATTGGGCAGCATTCTTTTTGATTGGCTTGTGATCAACAAAATTAGCAATGGCAAAAAATAAACGATTACTGCAACAAAAATGAGCTGTAGCCGCCCATAGCATTTACCATTTTATTGAGATCCGTTATCATAAATGCGCCGATAGGAGTCAGGTAAATACGCTATATTTGCAGACTATATTTGCATAAAACTAATCCCTTCACTCATCACAATCTATGAACTGGCACGGTTGGCTACTGCTCATATGTTTTATGGCAATTTCTATCCTGGGTCTCAGGCTTTCCTGGCTTTGGTGCTATCGTCCCAGATATGAAAGATGGCGACGACGTTCAAAACTATCAGCAGCCCCCGGTAAATTTGGTCGTTCCAAACATCGTGTGTATTATGTGCCCCATAAATGAAACTCTAAAGCAATAATTTAGACTTCAATTGGTGGCTACAGCCAGCTCAATGCATTAATCAAAAAAATCAAAAAAAAGCCCATACCCTCAGGTATAGGCTAGGTTGAGAGAGGAGAACCCGTAGAGGCTCTCAGAGAAAGTTAAACGTTTAGAGACCTTAGTTAGGTCTGAGCAACACTGTCTAGAGCCTGGTTTACTCGCTTAAAGTCAAAGCCCATGGCGCGTAGTGCATGCCACAGATGTCCCTGAAGAAAGAAGAATCCCAAGAAGAAGTGGGCATTTGACAACCAACACCGGGCCGTGTGAGCCCCAAAAGGCAGTGTAATAGTATCAGCGAAGTAGGGACATACTCCCAGCTTTACTTCTAGCACCGGACCATAAAACTCGACCGGATAGGCTAGCGTGTTCACAGCACAGAAGTAGGCGGCAACAAAGGCTGCTAGAGCAATACCACCCAGGGAGTAAGACAGAATTGCCTCTCCTGAAAAAGACAGCACATTCCTAGCCCATTTGAGCGGGGGAACTATAATGTGCCAAATTCCTCCCAAAATGAGCAGGGCACCAACAAACGCATGGCCACCCACTAGATCTTCTAAGCTATCAATACTGGCAAAATGAGTTTGGTAGCCATATATAGTCGCAACATCTAGCGTCGGATTAGTAATTAACCGGACTTCACCTAAGGCTGGGTCGTAGAGACCGTGCCATTGGGTTGCCCAGAGTACCAGCACTAAAGCGCCTATCCCTAGAAACAGAAGATGGTGTCCCAAAATGAGACCTAGCTGCTTGGGGTCTTCCCACTCGAAGTGAAACTTACGGGCTCGGCCTGAGGCCTTACCCAAATCTTCTTCACCTTTCACTAAATGGAAGAGCGCGCCCGCAGCGAGGACAGCTGAAGAAACCAGGTGGACTGCACCTACGACAAAAGCAGGATAGGTATCCACGAGAACGCCATCGCTCACGCCAAATCCTAAGGTGGCCAGATGGGGTAGCAAAATCAATCCCTGCTCACCCATAGGTACTGAAGGATCATATGTAGATAGTTCAAACAGAGTGAAGGCACCTGCCCAAAAGGTAATCAAGGCCGCTTGAGCTACGTGAGCCGATATGAATAGTCCAGACTTTTCGGCAAAGCGAGAATTTCCCGCCCACCAGTCATAAGTCGGCTTTGATTCACCATACGCTTGCATAGTGATGATATCTCCGATAACTAAGATGGTTTTGTTGTTGCTGACCGCACGATAAACAGACCAGCTCCCCGCATCTCCAAAGATGGGGAACGACAATACTGAGAATTGCAGTTCAACAAAAGACGCGTAAAACAACTGGTGAATAGTTGATTTTCAGTTGCTTAGGCAAGCTTGCCCTAAGACATATGGTTTTGGCAACTAATTGAGATATATTCTTAATAATAGTGATTTTAAAAACATTTAAAAGAATAAAAACTTACTGAATTAGCCGTTATATCAGGGTTAAACCCTAGAAAATCATCAAAAATTAGCTATTTAACTTCTTTATTGATAAGAAATTATTTCATTAAAAAACGGGATAGCCATGGCTATCCCGGTAGAGAGGATATTTGTTTGGATTGAATCGAATCTAAACCAGGGTTAAACAGTCCTCTAGCCAGTGAGCTAGCTCTTGACGCGACTTGGCTAACCGATTCGTAATGCACCACACCTGGATGGCATCGTTGGTTGATGCGACATTGACCTGGAGTGGCTGATGACTTTTACACTCACAGGAAATACCTAATTCTTGCAGCCGAAAGTAGGCTTCCCATCGATCGCAGCAGTCAATTGTAACCATAGGTTTACTCAATAATTCTTACAGGTAAAGTTAGGGATGTTCGGATGTTGGATCCTGAATAAGTCATGGCCATGGAGCGCTAAGGAGGCTTACTAGAAATTATTTGCAGCAATAAGACAAATAAAAAACAGCCCTAAGCTTAAGCCCCATCTATCAGACAGTTCTCAGCTAATGAGAAAACTTATGTAGAAACTTAAATGAAAATCTTTTCTAGGTGGCTGATAAGCAGAGCTGAAATTTGCTCATAAATTGTTATCACTTTTTAATATGTCAAAACTAAATAACTAGAAGCTACTTGCATCAGTAAAAAAAATCAGCTCTGGGTAGCTTTTGACACAAACAATTGAATTGCTTGGGATACACTCGGACAGATATACCTATTAACAACTCCTATTGCGAACACATCTCAACGCAGTAAAGCTAAAACCCTTATATATCAATGCTTTTGCCAGTCTTGGGTAGGCTACTATGGGATAAGAACGTAACATCAGATAGCCTGAGCTCTATCGCTCGGAACAGTCCTGACATCACACTTACATTTACTCGAGGAGTCTTTCATGGTTAGCTCATCCGCGCTGGTTACCCCCTTTGGCGAAGTTGCAGAAAATGCGATCGCGCTAGAAACATCCAT
>JBCDFI010000120.1:0-11740 GCA_039178155.1 Cyanobacteria bacterium P01_H01_bin.105 | reverse complement strand
CCTGCTACCCCCCCAACGAGCCCTCCCAACAGGGCTCCTAAAAAAAATCCACTCGTAAAGTTACTTGACTGGCTCATGACGTGAGGTGATTAATATCAACAAGTTAGTTAGTACCAAATGTGCGATCCCCAGCATCTCCTAACCCTGGCACGATAAAGCCATTTTCATCTAGACCTTCGTCAATGATGCCCGCGTAAATCACAATCTGCGGATACGCTTCGGCCAGTTTTTGTAGTGCTGGAGGAGCCGTTACTACTGAGACAATTCTAACTAGAGACGGATCTACACCGCGTTTCACTAACTCTGCCATCGTGGCCATCATTGTACCGCCAGTTGCCAACATTGGTTCACTTATCAGGATGCGGGTATTGGGATCAATGCGCTCAGGCAGTTTGTTGAGATAGCAATTAGCTTCAAGGGTTTCTTCATTACGAACAAACCCAAGGTGATAAACCGATGCAGTGGGTAATGCGGACTGCACACCTTCCATCAAGGCCAATCCCGCCCTCAATATGGGGATCACCATCAGCGGCGTTTCAGGGTTAATAAATGTAGCGGGGCAAGCTGCTAGCGGAGTATCTACAGTGGTATCTACAGTTGGTAACCAATCATTACGAATTGCTTCATAGGTCAACCATCGCCCCATTTCAGTCATAGCGCTGCGAAATACAGCAGATGGCGTGTTAGCGTCCCGTAACACACCGAGCCAATGCTTGATTAATGGGTGAGGAGGAACGTGAATCCGCAGCTGAATTGCCATGGGAATGCTAGTAGAGACAATAGTATGGGCCGAAATTTGCCCAATCATACGTCTTTAGTAGCTAGACGGTCTAGAGCACTCTACACTTACCGTCCTCGCAATAGATGCTTAACGGTTTCCACCATTTCTGCTGGACGAAATGGCTTTGCAATATAAGCATCTGCGCCCTGCTTCATACCCCAGTAGCGATCAAATTCTTCGTTTTTAGATGAGCAAATTACAACGGGCACATCCTTAGTGGGGCCATTATTCTTGACCCATCGACAGAGCTCATAGCCATTCATATTTGGCATGACAATATCGAGAACCACTAGATCAGGTGGCTTCGATGCAATCATATCTTTCGCTTTTTCACCATCTTCGGCTTCTAAAACAGTCATACCTGCCTTGATCAGGAGACCAGAGATCATCTCCCGTAAGGTTGAGCTATCATCCACAATCAAAACCGTGGTCATAATGCAGGGAATAGGTAGAGTTCCTCAAGTGTTAGTGAGCCCATATTCGAGGGCTAGATTAAAAGTAACCAGCTAATAATACGGATTCAGTTGGTTTCAGGCAATGATGGTGGCTACGAACGATGGTTTAGAGGATGACTAGGGTTAGTCTAGACAAAACAGTAACCGTTGTTGGCGACCCCTTACTTACTAAGTATACGAATAAAGCCTAAAGAGGCATTCTTTACGTCAACTGCCATCAATTGCACAGTATTTCATAGCCCTTCCAACAGGTTTTGCAGAGGTTTAGGCTGCAGCTTATCCTTAAACCAAACTATTTTGGCTGGCACATTTTTAATGTCAATGCCTGCTTTTGCCAAGTTTAATCGCTCTGAAATTGCCAAAATTAGATTTTGACAGTCTGACTTCTGCACTTGGGCAAATTTTTTGCGTAGATAGTCTGGTCGCCAATATCCCACTATTTCCAATAAGTAGACCCGACCGTCGGGATGAACTAAACGAAAGTCAGGAATCATAACGCTTCCAGGAATGGGAATTAAATCAACTTCTCGTTCCAGCTGCCACTGGGTTTTGCCCTTTTCTATCAGGGCAGCCCAACGCTCGGCAAAGGCAGCCTCAACCATACTGTCATAGGGCTTACCTGGCGGGTAGTGACTGACTAGAGCACAGTTGGAATCAAGGGCGTAGATTTTTTCGGACAGGGCTTTGGTATAGCTGTCTTTCCAGCGCAGTGTGGCGTTAAGATGCCAACGTGTTACATGCAAAATAGCAGGCACTAGCTTGGCGATATCAAGACCGTAGCGGGTGCAGCCTTTGAACAGACTAGCAGGACCGTCAATCGTAATGGTGAATCCCTGATCGGCTTCGCCTTCGATATAAGTCATTAATCGAAATAACTTGAGATAGCGAAACATCAGCTTGTACTCGCCAGGATCATTACGGTGCAGGTTTAAGACTAGGTGGCTAGCCTTGTAGAAAATGCCCTGGACCTGGGATAGGTTATAGCGATGGAGCAGTGCCTCTGGTGTAGGTGCATCAAACTGGGTGAGAATACGATTTTCCTTAAGATCGGCATACAGTCCCTGCTGAATGTGGATTGGCTCCACATCTCGATCAAGCGTTTGGGTAAGCTGACCGGCTAAGGTTTCTAGATGCTGTTGAGCGGCGGCTGGCGATGGCGCACTGTTAGCTGCGAGGGCAAACACGCGCTGACGTAGGTCCTGAGGTTCCAGGGGGCTGACAATCTCAAAGGTGCTAAAGCTGCTACGTAGAATATGGGCTAGCCCTCGCTTAATCCGGTAGTCGGTGTCTTCTCCTTCGAGTGCTTGAAGTTTTTGATTAAGACTACCTTGGGTATCGCCCACTGTGGCTTGGAAAAGGGCGATTAGATTGGTTGCGATCGCAAGCCACACTTCACTTAACGGCAGCTGTTTCGCATCAATAGAGTCACCCCGAGGGCGATGAATCAATAATTCAGAAGGAAGCATCTTCCTAAGATAGAAGCTATATAGTGAATTAAGACGTGATTTTGAGTTTTAAAGTAAATTAAGTTACCAAATCATCCATAGGCATCTGCCTAGACTCCACTCAGTCAAACTCAAAACGCCTCCATTCTCCAAGCATCACAGTTTTCTCCCCCAGCCTTGATCCAATCAGAAACCTTAGACCTCCTAGAATGGCCCCGTCTATGTCAGCAGTGGGCCACCTTTGCCGCCACTAAGCTAGGTGCCCTCGCCGCTCGCCATGGATACATTCCTGAACACCAGAGCGAAAGCGAGAAGCTGTTGGCCCAAACTCGTGAAGCCTATCTGCTAGAAGACAAGGTCCCGCTTAACTTTCGCGGGATTCAGGATATGGGTGATGCCCTAGAACGGACTAAACGTCAGGGAATTTTATCGGGAGAAGAATTACTGGACATTGCGACCACTCTGGCAGGCGCTCGTCAGCTGCGCCGCACCATCGATGCTCAGGAGGAAGACGATTTCCCCGTATTGCAAGCTCTGGTCGGCCAGCTACGCACCTATCCAGAATTAGAAAAAGAAATCCACCACTGTATTGACGATCGTGGCAAAGTTACCGATCGGGCCAACCCCAAGCTGGCTGGCATTCGTAAAAGCCTTAAAAATACCCACGACCAGCTTCATGCCAAACTTCAGCGCATTATGCAACGCCATGGCGGTGCGTTACAAGAAGCTCTGATTACCCAGCGGGCCGGACGCTTTGTCATTCCAGTCAAAGCCCCGCAAAAAGATGCCATTCCCGGCATTGTTCACGATGTTTCAACTAGCGGAGCGACTCTATATATAGAACCTCAAAGCGTTGTGGAATTTGGTAATCGACTGCGCCAGTTAGAACGCCAAGAAATGCGCGAAGAGGAACTTGTGCGTCAGCAGCTCAGTGGCCAAGTTGCTGAGGTCAGTGACGATCTAGAGCAGCTGATGGCGATTGTGACGACGTTGGATTTAGCCACGGCTCGGGCTCGCTATTCCCTGTGGTTAGAAGCGAATCCACCTAGATTTAGTACACCGAGCGAACGCACCGTCCTGCGGCAGCTGCGCCATCCTATTTTGGTCTGGCAACAGCGTCATGAAGAGGGACCAACGGTGGTTCCCATTGACGTTACGATGCGTCCAGACATTCGGGTGGTGGCCATTACGGGGCCGAATACTGGGGGTAAAACGGTGACGCTGAAGACGCTAGGTTTAGCCGCCTTGATGGCAAAGGCGGGGCTGTTTGTACCAGCTCGTGAACCAGTCGAGCTGCCCTGGTTTGACCAGGTGTTGGCGGATATTGGAGATGAGCAATCGATTGAACAAAGTTTGTCGACGTTTTCGGGGCATATTCGTCGTATTGGTCGGATTTTAGATGCAATTGGGGCAGGAGCAACCAATAGTAGTCACCCGATAGACACTCATCCAGCCAGTGAAGCCGAACATGCTGCAGAAGTCGATTCTCCTAGTCTCCGTCTCTCTAAGCAAAATTCGTTGGTTCTTTTGGATGAGGTGGGGGCGGGTACCGACCCGACTGAGGGAAGTGCCCTTGCGATCGCACTTCTCCAGCATCTGGCTAACCACACTCGCTTAACCATTGCTACCACCCACTTTGGCGAACTCAAAGCGCTCAAATACCAAGACGAGCGGTTTGAAAATGCCTCCGTAGAATTTGACGACGTCAGCCTGTCCCCCACATACCGACTGCTGTGGGGAATTCCCGGTCGCTCCAACGCCCTCACCATTGCTCGTCGATTGGGGTTAAGCTCCAGTGTGATTGACACGGCCCAAACCTATGTCGGCGTCAGCAAACAGGACGACGTCAATCAAGTCATTGCCGGTTTAGAATCCCAACGCAAACGCCAGGAAGAGCAGGCTGAACAGGCAGCAGGCATTGTCGCTCAAGCAGAGGCACTCAAAGCCGATATCGAGCGCAAGGCCGCCGCCATTAAAGACTGGGAACTCAATCAAAAGTTAGAGCAAGAAAAAGCTATTCAAACAGCTGTAACCGAAGCAAAAGCCGAAATCGCTGCTGTGATTCGTCGTTTACAAAAGGGCAATCCAACGGCCCAGGCGGCCCAAAAAGCAACAGAGCTAGTGGAAAGCGTTGCTCAACAGCAGCAGATACCCAAAGGAGACCATCCGGCCAAAAAGGTAATCACTAATTACAAACCCAAACTAGGTGAAAAAGTACGGCTCATTGGTCTCGGTGGTCAAACTGCTGAGGTTGTGGGTGAACCCGATGATGATGGCAAAATCGCCGTCCGTTTTGGGCTAATGAAAACCGTTGTAGAACTGAGTGATATTGAATCTCTCACCGGCCAAAAGGCAGCCGAACCCAAGCCAGCCACCGAAAAAACTCCCGATAAACGACGTACTACGGTCAAAGTTGCCAAAAAAGAGCCTGCTGCTCCAGCGGTGCGCACCTCTAAAAATACCGTCGACCTCAGAGGTATGCGTGTCGCTGAGGCCGAAGCCGATCTTGAAAATTTTATTGCCAAATCCGCTGGGCCCATCTGGATTATCCATGGTCACGGCACCGGAAAACTAAAGCATGGTGTTCGTGAGTTTCTCAAACGCCATCCCCAGGTACTCAGCTTTGAAAATGCCGAGCAAGCAGATGGCGGCACTGGCGTTACAGTCGCACAGGTGTAGTCGCCAAGCAGCCATACAGACTGAGCATACAGATCCAGATATACAGGGCTTAACAGAGCTTCTGATTTCTCTGCGATTTATTACCCCTTGCTCTACACTGATGCCCTAGCCGCTATGCTAGCTATGGATTTTATAGTTACAGAAGAATAAGTTTACATGACCACCCCGACGGTTGATCAAAAGCTGGCCGCAGCCCAAAAATCTCTTTGGCTAGCCGCAATTAAACCTCCCATGTACAGCGTCGCTGTAATTCCTATTTTGGTAGGCAGCCTGCTGGCATATTTAGAAACAGAACATCTGGATGGTCATGTATTAGCTATTTTTCTACTATCGGCAGTGCTGCTATTGGTATGGGAAAACCTCAGCAATGATGTTTACGATGCTGATACCGGTATTGATAAAAATAAACACCATTCTTTAGTTAATCTGACCCAAAATCAATCTCTGATCTTTTGGCTCGGTAATCTTAGTTTGACCCTGGGCATAGCCGGAGTAGTTGCAATTACCCTTATTCAACAAGACGTTACAGTCTTAGGACTGATCTTAGTATGCTGTGCCTTGGGGTATCTTTACCAAGGGCCACCGTTTCGTTTGGGCTATCAGGGTCTGGGAGAACCGCTGTGTTTTGTCAGCTTTGGACTCGGGGTGGGAGCTGCTTACTATGCTCAGGCTCAGACATTTTCCCTAGGCTGCTGGGGCTTAGGCGCTGTCATTGGCATGACGACCACGCTGGTGCTGTTTTGCTCTCATTTTCATCAAATTAGCGATGATCTGGCGGCGGGCAAAAAATCTCCCATTGTCCGATTAGGCACCCAGGGTGGGGCAAAGCTCTTACCCTGGCTCTGCGGCAGCATTTTTGTGATTTTACTGGGAGGACTACTGGCAGGGATATTTCCAACGGGTTTGAGCCTGGCGCTAGCAAGTGCGCCCTTTGCTATACAACTTTGTCGCCATGTGACGCTTTATCACGATCAGCCCGAGTTGGTACAAAATGCTAAGTTCGTGGCTATCCGTTTTCAGTTTTGTTGTGGAATACTCATATGTCTGGGGCTGGTATTGCCAATTACCCTCAGATCGTTTTAGATACTCCAGTCAATGCCATAGCCTAGGGATTTGACACATCATCTGGGCTTTGTACTCAATGCTTTTGGCAATGTGAGCTGTCTTAACACATATGGTCTACTCTATATCGCCCAGCATCAGAGTCTTTCACCATGTCATATCGGTTTGAATTTCGTCCCTACTATCGTCAGTTTCGACAGCCGGTACGTACCCATTATGGTGAATGGCAAGTGCGTCAGGGACTAATCCTCAAGTTAACGGATGAGGACGGCTGCAGCGGCTTTGGTGAGGTGGCTCCGCTTCCTTGGTTTGGGTCGGAAACATTTGAGCAGGCCGTGGAGTTTTGTGAACAGCTGCCCTCAGAGCTGTCTGACCATGTTGTCCCTTCATTACTGCCAACGTTGCCTGCCTGTCAGTTTGGTCTAGAGTCGGTTTTTTCGAGTTTAGAGCGCAAGCTACGCCCTATTGACTTACCCAACGCTCAATGCAGTGTCCTGCTTCCCAGGGGGCAAAAATCTTTGGAGCAGTGGCAAACACTTTGGCAACAAGGCTATCGAATTTTTAAGAACAAGATTGGTGTAGGGCCTATAGCTGAAGAAATGGACTGGCTTGATCGACTGCTAGGGCAGCTCCCCCTGGGAGCCAAGCTGCGTTTAGATGCCAATGGTGGGTTAAACGAACTGGCGGCAAGACAGTGGTTGGATTGGTGCGATCGCAACGGTCAGCGTATCGAATTCCTAGAACAGCCCCTGCCCCCCAACAACTTTGACACCCTAATGCGTTTGAGCCATCGATATCACACCCCCATCGCCCTAGACGAATCCATCGCCAGTTTGGAACAGCTCAAAGCCCATTTTCACCGAGGCTGGGACGGTATCTACATCGTTAAAGCATCCATTATGGGCTCACCCCAGCGACTGCGACATTTCTATCAAAAGTATCCGATTGACCTAGTCATTTCATCGGTATTTGAAACCGCCGTGGGTCGTCAGGCTTTGATCCGGCTGGCCATTGACTTAGCCATGGTCTATCCCGATATTCACCATCGAGCCTTGGGGTTAGGTACCGAGCAATGGTTTACCAACGATGGTCTCAGCCAAACTGATTGGCAGCTGCTATGGCAACGGTTGGAATGACTGTAGAGGATGGATATCCAAAACCATCAGATATCTGGACAGCCCTAAACGAACCTTGGTGTGACCAGATTCAACAAATCCCATCAGGTGCTGTAGTACTGATTAATACAGCCGAGCCGACTCAGTTTCTAACCTACTTTTGGACCGGGCTATTAGCCAATGCCACCCTGATTCTGGCTAACCCCAGCTGGAGACAGCAAGAATGGCAGCAGGTTGCAGAGCAGCTAGCTCCAGATATTGTATTGGGCGAGTCTCCTCCCGTCTCTTTTAAGCTATCCAGCCCTCGACCTGCTCCCGGTCAAATTCTGATTGCTACCGGCGGCACGTCAGGGCAAATCAAATTTGTGATTCATACCTGGGTCACACTCACGGCTGCAGCTCATGGGTTTCTCGCTCATTTTGGTCAGCAACCAGTCAATTGCTACTGTGTCTTGCCGCTCCATCACGTCAGCGGTCTAATGCAAGCCATGCGGGTATGGCTGTCCGGCGGTACCCTAATTGTTCAGTCATTTAGACAGCTAGCAAATGGACAGTATCTAGTTCAGCCCGACCGTAGCTGGTTTATTTCTCTGGTGCCCACCCAGCTTCAATGTCTCATTGAACACATCCGCACTGTTGAATGGCTCACTCAATTTCGAGCTATTTTGCTGGGGGGAGCCCCCGCCTGGTCTATCTTACTCACCCAATCAGCTCAACTGCCCATCGCCCTCACCTACGGCATGAGTGAAACAGCGGCCCAGATAGCCACGCTGCTACCAGAAGAATTTAGCCAAGGTAGTTGCAGTAATGGTGCGCCTCTTCCCCATGTCCAGCTGGAAATACATCACCCAAAATCCTCCCAAACCCAGCCTATAGGTACCTTAGGACGAATTGCACTCCGATCACCTTCCCTAGGGTTAGGCTATTGGCCCAACCGTCCATTTGCTCAACCCCAGGCCTGGTTTTATCCAGATGATTTGGGGTATTTGGACCAGCGGGGTCATCTGCATGTGGTCGGGCGCAATAGTCAAAAGATTATCAGCGGTGGCGAAAATGTTTTCCCCGCAGAAGTGGAGTCCGCACTCCTGGCAACCGGGTTAGTGCGGGATGTGTGCGTGATGGGTCTACCGGACCCGACTTGGGGACAAAGCGTTGCAGCCCTCTACGTTTCGACAGCGGCTCAGACTATCACGCCACAGCAGCTCAAGCAGGCGCTTAAACCTATCCTGAGTTCCTATAAACATCCCAAACGCTGGCAACGGGTGGACCAAATTCCTCGCAATGCTCAAGGAAAGGTCAGTCGTTCTCAGGTGATGGCATTGCTGAGGCAATCCACTGGGCCAGCTCAGGACTCAGGGGATGACGCTGGCGACTAGTGCTATGGATACAGACGTGACGGGTCAGGGCTGTGGCTACCGTTTTTTGAGCAGCATTACTCAGACAGTAGCGAATTTCGAAGGTGGTGTCGTCTAAGGCCTGGGGGGTAAGTGCGATCTCAACCTCATCTCCACAGTACAGTGGTCGTCGGAAATCCACCGATGCATGGACCACAGGAACTGCTAACACCGCACCGCCAAAAAACTCTCGTATGTCGATACCCGTAGCCGCGATCGCAGTCTCATAGGCTTCATGACATAGGGTGAGAATATTGGCAAAGTACACCACACCAGCCGCATCAGTTTCGTGAAATCGAATGACACGGCGGTAGATAGACGAGCTGCTGAACGAGCTACTGGGCATTAGGCTGAGCTGGGCGGAAGTGGGGAGCATCCTTAACTGAAGTTTCACTCTTAACCGCCTTTGGTAGAGCGGCCTGAGCTGCGGCCTGGGCCGGAGGGACAATGTTGAGCGCCTGCAACGGATTACCCACCATGCGATTATTGATATTTGCCAAGGCATATCTCAGCACATTATCAGGATTGATCGCTGTCCATCCCTGGCTGGTCAGCTGATGCAGCTCAAAATGCAGATGTGGTCCAGTAGAGTTACCCGTAGAGCCGACTAGACCAATCACATCTCCCTGTTCTACCCACTCACCAGGCTGCACCAACATATGGGACATATGGGCATAGCGACTCTCTAAGGTGTTGTCATTGTGGCGCAAAATCACCGTGAGACCATAGCCACCTAGATAGTCAGCGACAGAAACCTGCCCCGACTGAGTGGCCAAAATTGGCGTACCTTGAGGAGCCCCTACGTCAGTGCCATTATGGAATCGATAGTCATGGTGAATAGGATGCCAGCGCCAGCCAAACAAAGACGTGATCGGCGACGGAGAAGCCAGTGGAAAGATAAACGATTCACCCGCTTGTAAATCGACTAGGGGTTTAGCAACCGTGTTATAGAACTCTCGTCCAGCAACACTGGTTGCACCACCAGAGAACCGAACCCCCGAGCGGCTAATACTAACCGGGCCAACGTTGATCGAGGTTTCAGGAGTGACGGCTCTGGGGGTGCCAGCTACAGTCGCCGATTCTGACGTCGATTCCGGCTCAGAAACCTCACATTCAGTGATGTTGTCAGCATCGACCGTATATTCGCATCCGGTTGAACGCTCTGACACAACGACCTCAGGAGCGTCTGGATCGAGCGTTTCCCCCTCGATATCTTCTTCTTCGGCTAGTTCTACAAATACATCGCCATAGTCAGCCGCTAGATCTTCCGCCGTCGGTATCGCATCTGGGACAACATCACTGGGAGTGACAATCTCGACACTAGGGGTCTCAGCTTCTGCGATGGCCTCTGTCTCTGAGATCGGAGCGTCTGCATCCGGCTCTGTTTCTTCAGCTATAGAGTCTACTTCAGGCGTCTCGACATCTGAATCAACAGCCTCATCGGTCTCATCTACAGCAGCAATAGCATCATCATCGGACGCAGTTTCAGCTACTGCTGATTGATCATCTTGCACAATTGGCACAGCCTCAGCCACCGCTGACTGAGCGTCGTGCACAACAATCTCGATCTCTACTTGAGAGGTAATCGCTTCAACAGATTCAGAGGCTACAGACGAAACTGAAAACGCAGGCGATGCAGCCTCTGGGGAAACTACGGCTGGCGCTGCAGCTGCAGCGGAAACCTCTGAAGTCTCTGGGACAGCATCTACAAAAGGAGTGGCTTCAGCTGCAACTGACTGGGTAGCGACATCGCCTGTGGCGATATCTATCTGAGCCAGCACTGGCTGACTACCCATCAAAGCAACTGAACTAACAAGACCGATCTTTTTCCACAGCCGCCCGGATTGGGTTTTATTAACAATTGCCTTAGGAGAAAGCTGACGAACAACATTGTCAGACTCAGCAGGATTAGACGATACCGAAGATAAGGGGCAAAAATCAGCCATAGGAAGATAAATAAATAGTTCGAGTGACGATTTAATTAGTAATTAAGAAATGAAATACTGAATCGTAGATAGAATTTCTAATAATTTGTATGAGTATTAAGAAGCTAGTGAGCCTCAGGCTGGGAGTATCCAAAAGACAGCTCACCAGACTTGATGTAGACCAGTTGATCAACTGACTCATCCCTTAGTCTTGCATCCTGTGACGAAGGCATTAAAGTTAAGTGTCCCATTTCCGTAACACCAACTACTGTGAATGTCCTTCCTTCCAGAACTACAGGCATATTTAGGTTAGTCAGTAGACTTTGATAGGCATCTGTAAAAGTTTTGCTATCTGTATAATTCCTGTAAAAAATACCCCTCCAGATACCGAGTAATACAGCAGCGGCTACTTTACTTAAAAGAGCCGTATGGCTGTCTTGTTTATGAATGGTCAGTTTTTGCCATGTGATACCGGTGGCTGGAACCAAATTGCAGACATTGATCCCAACACCGATCACAGCACGGCTTATAGTTCCCTGATCAAGCTTGCTTTCACTCAAAATACCTCCGAGCTTTTGACCTGCAACCACAATGTCGTTAGGCCATTTAATGTGAGCTGGAATTCCTAGGTATCTGAACTGATTGACAATACCCCACACACTACAAAGGGTCAGTTGAGCGAACTGGTCTACAGGCCAGTCAGGTTCTAACATCACAGAGAGATACACTCCACCAGGCTCAGATATCCACTGTTTTCCACGCTGACCTTTACCAGCGGTTTGAGTGTGTGCGATCGCAACCGTTCCAGCCTTAGCGCCCGCCATCGCCCAAAGCGTTTGATTCGTCGAGGCCACTTGATCGAACACATGAATATCAAACCGAGG
>JBCDFI010000119.1:0-11866 GCA_039178155.1 Cyanobacteria bacterium P01_H01_bin.105 | reverse complement strand
TATGTCGGTAAGGCCTTGGCAGAAAAGCTCAAAGAGCTGATTCCTAGACACCAGTTTAAGATTCCGATTCAGGCCGCGATTGGTAGCCGAATAATTGCTAGTGCCAGCATTCCAGCTTTGCGCAAAGATGTATTATCCAAGTGTTATGGCGGCGATATTTCTCGTAAGAAAAAGCTGTTGAAGAAACAGGCAAAAGGTAAGAAACGTCTGAAGGCAATCGGTACGGTAGATGTGCCTCAAGAAGCGTTTATGGCTGTCTTGAAGCTGAACTAGATGATGTTCTTGTTTATAGAAAAGCCCATATCTCGGTGTCAAAACATGGGCTGAATCGTTTGGTTAGGTTTATCTGCGTTCTGTAAGCAAACTGGCTAGGCGACTTGGAGGCGTCGAGTTGCGATCGCACCTACCATAATAAGACCCACTAATGCTGAAGGCTCAGGTACGCTCTCGGTGGGAGTAGGTTGTTCATCAGCAATGGACCCTAGAATTTTCCAGTCGGGGCCATTGTAAGCTTTGCCACGACTAAAAACTCGAACACCCGTAATGGGGGCATCAACCCCTAAATCAGCTATGCTCACCCCAAGGGAGCCCACTTTTTGAACGCCTCCAATTTCCTGGGTGTTTAGTGAAAAACCAGCATCGTTCCAATTTCTAGAATTGCTGAGGGTTAACAGATCACCAACCACATTGCCGTTTCTATCGATTGCTTGGAGATCCATCTGACTGTTCTTGCCTCGCTCCCAAACAAACAAGTTATCTACCGCTTTATCGAAATAAAGGTCCATCGCAAAATTACCCTTATCTTCGGTGTCGACGATGTTATTTAGATTCTTGTTGCTAAGGACGGCGCTTAGATCATCGCTGGTGGGTGCTTCGATTCCCGTTTTCAGAATCGTGCCATTCCCCAAATCAATGGTGGCAGAGTCCCCTAGATCAACGCTTGCCGCTCCCGAGTTACCACCACTCCAGATATCGTTTGTAACGTTGTCGACGTAGTTCACAAGGGTAAAGTCACTAATAGACTTGGATTCACCTGTTACCTCATCTGTGAACTCAACGGAATCTAACCAAAGATTGTTGGTCCAGCGTGCTTCATCGCTGAAATTGGTTGTGTAGTTAGTTTTAAAGGCAAATGCATTGGCCGGGGCTTGCTTGACTGTAGCTAAAGCTACGGCTGTGAGGCCAATACAAAAGGCCAAGTGACGAAATTTCATACCCTACCCTGTCTCGATAATGTTGATGACATGCTGTCTACTGAGTATTAAATATGACAGCTATCTATGGATATCTTGGATGAGGTAATTGGATATGTAAAAGAGGAGCGCTAAAGCTTTATAAAGCCATTAAAAACAAAGCTTAAGGCCGCATTTATACGCAATGGATCTATTTTCCTGACTTTCGCAGTAGATAAATTTAGAGCTTCTTTAATGCAAAGGTTACGAGGATTTATGGAGATACTTTTCGAATATAGGATTTGCTTGCTTAGACTATCCGTAATTTCCCTGAGTTACTCTTTAAAGAGTATCCGTAAGCATAGCTGTCTGCGGCTGTGGAGCTAAAGACTATTGATTAAGATCTGACACTATTTGGCTTCCATCCAATTCTTGCCAGCGTTTATTTCAACTTTTAGAGGAACTGATAGCTGTACTACGGATTCCATAGTTTGTGTGATTTTTTTTTCTAGCGTTGGCCATTCGTCGGGGGGAATTTCAAAAATCAGCTCGTCGTGAACTTGCAACAACAGTCTGGATTGGTATGTCTCTAGATCCTTATGCAATTGGATCATTGCAATTTTGATGATGTCAGCACTAGAACCTTGGATCGGAGCATTAGCGGCGGCTCTTAGCTGACCAGCATCATAACCACCGGGTTTTAATCTACTAAGATCGATTTCTTCAGGCGGTTGGCCCTTTAACGGTCTCAAACTATTACTCGAAAAGTTAAAGTAGCGCCGTCGTCCAAGAATAGTTTCTACATAGCCATGGGCAATGGCCTCGCGCTGCATCTGCTGCAAATAATCAAAGACTCGTGAGTAGCGCTTGTTAAACTTATCGATAAAGGATTTGGCCTCAGTTCGACTAACTCCCATCTCGCGAGCAAAACGGACTGCGCCCATACCGTAGATGACGCCAAAGTTAATGATCTTACCCATGCGCCGTTCGTCGGAAGTAATTTCCTTTTTATCTAGTAGCAGCTGGGCGGTAAGGCTATGGACATCTTGCCCGGTTCGATAGGCATCGATCAAGACCGACTCACCACTGAGGTGTGTCAGAATTCGCAACTCGATTTGGGAGTAGTCGGCGGCGGCGAGCAGCCAGCCAGCTTGAGGTAAAAAGGCCTGACGAATTTGACGGCTAAAGGCGGTGCGAACTGGAATGTTTTGTAGGTTTGGATTGGATGAAGATAGGCGGCCAGTTGTGGTAACTGCCTGATTGAAATCTGTATGAACTCGACCGGTGTCTGCTCTCACCAGTTTGGGTAGGGCATCGACATAAGTGGATTTCAGCTTAGATAAGGTGCGATGGTTGACAATACAGTCCACCACTGGATGATCGCCCTGTAACTTTTCTAACGTAGATGCATCGGTTGAGTAGCCGGTTTTAGTTTTGCGAGTTTTCTTTTTGTTTAATCCCAGGGTTTCAAATAGCAAAACGCTGAGCTGTTTTGGTGAGCTGAGATTAAACTCTTCGCCTGCGTAGTCGTAGGCTTTGATTTGTAGTTCGTATAGATCGGCTTCGAGCTGTTCTGAGAATCGCTTGAGATACGCTTCATCAATGCGGATGCCAATGGACTCCATGTCGGCTAAGACGGATTCTAGGGGGACTTCAATGTCGCGGAATAGGGTTGCGATCGCATCCACCTGACTCAATTCAGCCTGCAAAATCGGCACTAAGCGATAGGTACTGTGCACATCTCCACCGCAGTAAACCGCTACTTGATCAATGGCAATATCTGCAATCGTTTTTCCCTTTGGCACCAGGTCACTGTAACTTTGTGCCGCCACATTCAAGTGACGCAATGACAGATCCGTCAAATTGTGGCTATTTTCTGGATTGAGCACATAGCTGGCCAGCATAGTGTCAAAGACCACCCCAGCTAGCTCAATCCCCTGACGTTTAAGGACCGCTCGGTCATATTTGGCATTTTGCAATGACTTTGGATAGTTGGCACTTTCTAAAATAGGCTTAAGGGCAAATAGCACATCTGCCAGCGGTAATTGCTCTCCTGAATTATGCCCCACCGGTACATAGGCCAGATTCTCTGATCCCTCGCCCCAGCAGCAACCAATCCCCACCAGCTCAGCATCCAGCGGATCAATCGCGGTCGTCTCCGTATCCCAAGCGACGGGTTTAGCCCTATTCGTTTGAGTTTCTAATTGAGCGACTAGTGTTGTGAGCTGAGCTTCAGTGGTAATGATCTGTGGCTGAATATCCACAGTTTCCACGTCACTAGCCGCATCTGTTTCTTCTGCTGTGAAAAAGGCTGTTTCCTCATTTTCAACCGGTGCAGACACGCTCTTTTGCGTAGCTGTAACCTCACCACCAAACGCTGCCTGTAATTTGTTCAGACGATTAATAAAATGCTGAAACTCTAGATTTTTTAATAGCGGGATAACTTCACCTTCGTCAAATCCATCCAGTTTGCAATCCGCTAGATCAACATCCAAATCAACATCCGTGACGATGGTGGCTAAATATTTAGACTTATCCGCATCTTCTTTGCCAGTTTCTAGCTTTTTTTTCACCGCCCCCTTCATATCGGGCACCGCTTTATAGACACGCTCCAGGTTCTCGTGCTCTGCTAGTAATTTGACAGCAGTTTTTTTACCAATACCCCGTACACCAGGGATATTGTCTGAAGTATCACCACAGAGAGCTTTGTAGTCGATTACCTGATTTGGTTTAATGCCGAGCTTTTCTTCGACTTCTTGGATACCAAACTCTTTAGCTAGGCCATTGGTGCGGCCAAAGGTACTTCCTAGGTGCAATACCTTAATATGTTCGTTATCGTCGATCAGCTGAAACAAGTCTTGGTCGCCGCTGAGAATTCTTACCGCGTAGCCTTCCTTTTCGGCTTTGGTAGCCAGCGTACCGATCACGTCATCGGCTTCAAAACCGGGCGCTGTCAGAATAGGTAATTTAAAGCCTGCTAATAGCTGCTTGAGATTTTCAACATCCTCAATAAAGTCTTCTGGTGTTTCCGGGCGTCCTTCTTTATAGCTTTCTGCTGCTTCGTGGCGAAATGTGGGCTGGGCCAGATCAAAGGCGACGGCTGCATAATCAGGTTTTTCGACGACCATCATGTCGCTCATGGACTTGAGAAAGCCAAAGCATACGCTGGTAGGAATGCCCTTGGACGTGCGCAGTCCTCCATCACGGCTTTTAGCATGGGCGTAGTAAGAGCGGAACGCCAGGGAGTGACCGTCGATGATTAGCAGGGTAGGTCTGTCAGAACTCAAAACACATGTCACCAACGCAGCTTTTTAATTATGGGGCAGTTTGACGATCGCAAAGCAAATGCTTAAAAGCTTCTCTAGAAAAGGACTGAAGAGCTGACTTGCTGTGAATTGATGAGACTTGATGAGCATTCTATAAACACAAATGCGTTGAGGCTGCCCGAAGGCGAAATGCCACTCTTCAGTTTGACTCCCTTAGAAGATTTAGGATTACAGCTAGACCTACAAAATCAGCAAATTAAAGCTTTACCACAGCCTGGAAAGGATACCTACCTAATGGTTGTTTAGCCGAAATGTAGTTTTTCTAACTGATGCGCTCTTCGGACAAGAGCAGTTGCCAGAATGTCTCATCAATTTTCTGAATAAGATCCCGCCATAAATACTAAAAAGCTAATCAGTCTCCGGAATCCCTGACTATCGTAGGGAATTCTGTAAATGTATACTTAGCTCCTCATCAACATGGCACTGTCATTGGATGCGCTTTGGGTTGTTGTGAGTGCCAGTCTAGTGTTTCTGATGCAAGCAGGTTTTCTGTGCGTCGAAGCTGGTTCTACTCGACGCAAAAATAACATTCAATGTTGCCATTAAGAATATTGCAGATGTTGGCCTGTCCATTTTGATGTTTTGGGCGTTTGGCTACGGATTGATGTTTGGGACATCCGTATCTGGCTGGTTAGGTTTTAGTCATTTTGTGCCCGATTTTGACCAAGCTGATAGTTGGCCCATCATCATCTTTCTGTTTCAGGCCATGTTTTGCAGTACTGCTGTCACCATTGTGTCAGGGGCAGTGGCTGAGCGGATGACATTTAAGGGATATCTGTTCAGTGCTGTGTTGATATCCGGTTTTGTCTATCCAATTTTTGGTCACTGGGTCTGGGGGAGTTTAGATAAATCCATAGCAGTGGGCTGGTTAAGTCAAAAAGGGTTTGTTGATTTTGCTGGTTCTACGATTGTTCATAGCTTGGGTGGATGGGTTGCTCTGGCAGCTGTTTTGATCCTGGGTCCTCGCCTTGGACGCTTTTCTCGACAAAACTTCGACCAGCAGGCACCCAGTTCAGATCTGCCCTTAGCCTTTTTAGGTGCGCTACTCATGTGGTTTGGCTGGTTTGGGTTCAATGGTGGCAGTACGCTTGCCTTTAATGATCAGGTACCACGAATTCTCGTAAATACTTTGCTTGCAGGGGCTGCAGGACTGACTGCCCCTTTGATATGGTCCCTAGTGGTACAAAAAAATCATCTGCCGTTTAAGGCCGTGATGAATGGCTCTCTGGCAGGTCTAGTATCAATTACGGCCAGCTGTCATGCTGTGTCTTTGGGCAGTGCGGTACTGATCGGGGGAATAGGGGGACTGATCATGCTGGGAGTTGATGTCCTGTTGGTCAAACTCCGTATTGATGATGCGGTAGGGGTCATTCCGGTCCATCTTGGTCCAGGCATCTGGGGTACACTGGCCGTTGCCTTGTTTGGGGATCTAGAGCAATTAGGAACTGGGCTGAATCGTTGGGACCAGTTTTCCGTTCAGGTATCAGGAGCTTTGGCCTGTGGATTATGGTCCTTTACGGTAGCATTGCTGGCCCTATTACTATTCAACTATTTTGTCGCTCTACGGGTGTCACATAAGCAAGAGTATGTAGGTTTAAATGTTTCAGAGCATGGTGCGCGGAATGAGTTTCAAGATTTGTTTGATACTATGCAAGCCCATGCTAGAACCGGTAACTTACAACGACGTATACCAGCGGCTAGTGCGTTGACAGAAATTGGTCAGATTAGCCGTTGGTACAACCAGGTGATAGATGCGTTAGAACGATCCACCGCCAGAACCAATGCGATCATAACCACTGCGGCAGACGGGATTTTGACGGTTAATCCGGAGACTTTGACTGTGCGGAGTACAAATCCGGCTGTTGAAAAAATTTTTGGTTACCGATGGTTAAAACCAATTGGACAGCCCCTCACTACTGTGATTGAAACCGATTTGGCTCAATCTCGAGGTGCAGCCTTTCAATCCCTAAAACAATTTCTAGAACAGGGATGTCGTACAGGAGAAGCCTACGTAGCGTTTGGTATACATCAAGGTGGACGACGGTTGCCCATCGAAGTTTCAATCACCGATTCCCAATTGAGGGCTGAGAAGTTCTGGACAATCATGGTAAGAGACATCACGGAGCGCAAGGCGGCAGAGGCTGCGCTGATGTCTTCGGAACTAGAGGCACGCAGAACAGCAAAGCAATTGGAAAAAGCATTAAATGAATTGAAGCAGGCTCAAGCGCGATTATTGCAAAGTGAAAAGATGGCGGGCTTAGGCCAGCTGGTGGCTGGTATTTCCCATGAGATTAACAACCCTGTGGGTTTTATCTATGGCAATCTTGAGCATGCGATGCAGTATGTAGAAGATTTACTGCTGGTGATTAGTCACTATCAGGAACAGTCTATCGATCTACCGCCTGAGCTGCAGACAGATGTGGATAATGCAGATCTAGAGTTTATTAGGAAGGATTTTCCAAAACTGATTGGTTCGATGACAACTGGCACAGAGCGCATTCGAGATATTGTGCAGTCGTTGAGAAAATTTGCTCGTTTTGACGAATCAGATTTGAAAACTGTCGATATCCATGCAGGTTTGGATAACACTTTGATGATGCTAGCGCATCGAATGAATGTGTCTGCTAGACGTCCTAAGATCTTGGTGGAGAAGCACTATGGTGATGCGCCAAAGATTCAGTGCTATGCGGGGTCTATGAATCAGGTCTTCTTAAACCTGTTCAATAATGCTATTGATGTATTGGAGACTCACGAGGCAGGCAAAATTACGATCGCAACTGAGGAGCAGCCAGACAGTGTCGTTATCACGATTTCTGATAATGGTGGGGGTATTCCGAAGGCCTTACAGCAGCAAATTTTTGAGCCCTTTTTTACTACTAAGCCTGTCGGTGCGGGAACGGGTATGGGATTGGCTATCAGTCATCAAATCGTTGTTGAGCAGCATGGTGGTGAGTTGCGCTGTGCTTCCGTATTAGGCCAGGGAACTGAGTTTATGATTGTCTTACCTAAAGAACTTGCAGTGCGCGCTCGTCCACCTGCTGCCAAGAAGTCATTACATTGATCCTATGAAAATGCATCTGAGCAGAAGGTTGTACTGACAACGTTTCATGGGTAAAACTACCGGGCTGTCAGCGCTCCCTTTGGATATGCAATTCGCTTGTGGTTAAACTGTTGCCACACTTGTACAAACACATTGGCAATCACATCCATGTCTTTGCGGGTTAGACAGGAGTCAACTAGCTGCTGGTCCTTCCAGCGAGCACGCAGGATTTTATTCACCATTGCGTAGGCATCTTCCGCACAGGCTTCTTTGTTGAGCGATCGCAACGCGGCTTCACAAGAGTCAGCCAGCATGACAATTCCTGTCTCTGGTGACTGAGGAATGGGGCCGTCATAGCGAAAATCTTCGTCTCGGATTTCTACCTCGGGATTGTGGCTGGCGATCTCCTTAGCCTGGTAGTAAAAATAGCTGATCAGCATCGCTCCCTGATGCTCTGGAATAAAAGCTTGAATTGCTTTTGGCAGGCGATGCTTTTTAGCCATGACTAATCCCTGGGTTACATGCTTTTTGATAATGTCGGCACTGACCCAAGGGTCATTGATGAGGTCGTGTTTGTTGGGACCCCCCATTTGATTTTCGATAAATCCAAGTGGGTCATGCATCTTACCAATGTCATGGTATAGAGTTCCGGCCCGTACCAATTCAACATTGTGACCAAGGGCACGGGCGGCTGCTTCTGCCAGGTTAGCCACAAACATCGTGTGCTGAAAGGTGCCAGGTGCATCTGCAGCAAGTCGTTTGAGCAGGGGACGGTTAGGGTTCGATAGTTCTGCCAGTCGAATGGGGGTAACTAAGTCAAACACAGACTCTAAATAGGGGCTAACCCCCAGGGCCACAATGCTCCAGGCAATGCCATAGACGCCAAATAGAGCAGAGTCACGTAGGATGGTGTACCACACCGAGGCAGCAACACTGTTAAACATTAGTGTGAGCACCAGGTGCATAATGCCTTGAGTCAGTCCAACTACGCCGCCTAAAAGGGCAAATTCTTCTCGCGATCGCAACCGAGGAGCAATCCAAGCACCGACTAGTGCTGCACAGGCAGCTGCAAATAGGGGTAACACACCCACCGAGCCGCCAACGGGTAGCAGAATTACTAATAGGCCAATCGTCACTGTTGCCAAAATATAGCCATAGAAGCTACCTAACAAAAGACCGACAGCGGGTAGCCCTAGCCCAGGGGTTCTCAGAGCCATCAGTACCGCTACACTCATAATTAAACACAGTACTAATAGATGATCGCGCTGTCGTAAACCACCTGCTTGCCAGTAATTGAGCCACAATAAAATTCCAACACCTGCGCTCACCAAAATGCCAAACCCGGCAAACCCTAGCCAGTTAAATCGACGTTGAGTCAAGTTGAAGTGATCGAGTAAAACAAAGTCCCCTTGGGTGATTGCTTCTCCCTTATTTACAATGGCATCGCCCTGTTCTACAGATACGGTTACCGTTTTGACCTCATTTTCTGCTTGCTCCGCTCGCAACCGAGTTTGTTCTTGATCTGCAATCAGATTTGGGTGTAATACAGCGCTGACAATCTCTGCTGTAATCTCTTTGGCTTTGGTTTCTTGAGCGATCAACTCATCTCGATCTAGACCAGTTGGCTCTATGAGTTTCAGGGTCCCTTGCAATTGGCTATCGATTGCCCGTTCGCGCAACGTTGTCGGCATACCTTCATGAATTCCCTGGGTCAACATTCGATTTAAGGTCAAGCGGCTGGCTGTTTGAATCGCTTGCCAATCAGCATCGCTTAAATCAAATAATCTGGAATCTAATGGTTGCAAACTATTGCGAGTGGCTAAATTTTCCAATTCGGGTATGGTAGCCACATACTGTTGCCGATTAGCATCAACTTGGCTGCGAACAGCGGACATCGACTGTACTGATGCTCGTTCTCTTAGACGTAGTAGCTCGTTTAATGCAATACGTTGATTGGTGTCTAAGTTGTTGATGCGTACTTGCAGTGAATCATTTGTCCCTTCCTGTAAAACATTGCTAGTGAGGGAAGGTATTTGAGCTAATGTCCACAGTTCTTTCCAATCTTGAGCGGATGCTTGACGCAGGTATTGCTGAGTTCTAGTGGATAACTGAGCCGTTGATAGATACGGCATATCTCCTGCTTTTTCTCGTAGGGCACTGCCCTGGCCCAAAATCCCATTAGCTTCCTCTAGAATTTCTTTTGTCTTCGCTTGATCAATTTGTAGAACAATAATTGAGCCACTGCGAGCCGCTTGACGGTTTTCTTCAGTGGTACTCATGTCTGGCAAAGTGGCGTTGTAGGGGGCTATGAATGTGTCAGAAGCAATAGTTCCTACTGTAAGGGCGGGTTGATTATAAAACCGTTGACCGAGGATGGCGGTCAAAAGTAAAACTGCAAATACAATAGCAACCTGCTTCTGCTTGAACGGGGTATGGCGCTTACCAGAATAAGACCCCGTTGGACGATTAGATGATTTAGTGGATTGGCGAATCGATGTATTAGATCGTTGACGCAGAGATGTAGAAACTTGCGGCAACTGAGACTTGCACCAGCCGACCGATGTACGCAAACGTTGCCAAACTACTTTGACCATGGATGTCACCGACTGCATAAAAGGCCTCAACAACCAAGGCTGCCATTATGAACTTTTGGTGTGAAACACCCCTGACTGAGAGGCCTAATGGCGTTAGACACTTGAGGAAGGTTAATGGAGACGTTTAGTTATCCCTGGGTATACCCTGGATGTCTTGGAGAATAATCAAAAGTCAATGCTTTGGATTACTATTGCTAACGAACTAGGACGTTGACCTTTATCCTTTTAGGTAATGCTCAGGTCTACCTATACATACCCTAGAAGAACGCATCCGAATACCAGACGCAGAACTACAAAGTTGACTTTAGACAACATTGTGCCAATCGAGATTTTTCAGGATTGCTAGAGCTAAACCAAATAGCCGCCCCAGCGTACCATTCTTCCTATCGTTAGCCCTCTTGGCAACCAGTATTAGAAGATGCTTAGCGTACCCATAGCATTATTATAGCTAGCTCTTTTTAAGAGGATGACCAGAGCTCATAATTCTAAGGGAAATACCTCTCCATTGCTCATAGTGGTGGTGATACCTGCCCACCGTCGATAGAGTTTCTGAGCCATATCGCTGAGGGCTTGTTTAGATACATGATTGAATGCCAGCATCCACTGAGCTGGAATAACGGATGGTCCGGCCCATGCGCCTAGTAAACACCCAATCAATGTCGGTATAGGAGGAGTTACGCTTTGTGGGCTTGTGAGTGCTAAAGCCAGGTTTTCTCGATATGATAGGCATTGCTTAATGGCTACCATAAGCATTGGTAGCGTTTTGTCTGGAACTACGCTGCCAAAATCGCTCATCAATGATTGTGTTGCTAACTCCTGAATGAATTGCTCTCTTTTAGAGTGAAGTACTTTCGAGTGGATAGGTTGCTGTTGCCGAAGGTGTTGACGCAGCAATGGAAGGGGATATTGAATTGTATGAGAAAGCTGCATTAGCCACTCTAGACAGTCGCCCATAATATAGAGTGCTGCTGCCATATCAGCGATGTTGGCTTTGTTAGCGTCATGGGTTAATTCTATGATTTGAGCTAACTGCTGCTGTCGTGTACGTCTGTCATCATAGTGATACAACAGCCAGGGCAGTGTCAAAATAAGATCAGAATTTGATGATGTCAGTTCAGATAGTGGGAATTGATGCTCGTTATCTAGCCATGACTGATAGAGGTTGCTGTTACTGACAGATGGCCACGATTTTGACCACTTTTCATGATAACTGTGTCCTATGTAGGCTCCTATCAAACTCCCTAGAAATTTGTTTTGGATTGAAACGGTTGCCATGGCGTGTGGACTAGGAATGAATACAGTTTGATTAGATCTCTCTTAACCTAATAAGGTAAGCAGGCCTAATGCCCATAAATAATTTTTGATCTGGACGCAATAGACATGCTGTGTCATCTTAGTGGTTAAATTTGGCTGGGTGTCGAACCTCGACGGTCTATGCCCACATCACAAATTATGATTTTTTCATATGAAACGTTGGCGCGCGCATACGACCTCTACTCTTTGGCTTTCTGTAGCTACTTCAGGGATTATGTCGACGACTGTGGTGGCAGCAACTGATAATTTTTCTATAGCTCACCGTTATGAGTTCAATAATGAAGCTGTATTTCTAGCGCAAGCAGAGACAACCTTAGAGCTTGGTAGTACAGGTTCTGCTGTTAGAGATGTGCAAGCTATGCTGTCTCTGATGGGCTATTACGCCGATGCGGTAGACGGTAGTTACGAGCAGATGACCGT
>JBCDFI010000118.1:0-11866 GCA_039178155.1 Cyanobacteria bacterium P01_H01_bin.105 | reverse complement strand
GGTGGCTCCGCTCATGGATCAGCTGGCCAGTGAATATGGCGAGCAGGCGACTGTTGTTAAACTCGACATTGATAGCAATAAGGTCTTTGCCAAACGATTTGGCATCAAAAGTATTCCTGCTGTTTTGTTCTTTAAGCAAGGAGAGCAAGTCGATACGGTGATTGGGGCCAAGCCTTACGATGAATTCAGTGCAGCCCTAACCAAGCATTTATAGTCATTTCCTTGGCTCATAGGTCTTGGCTCACATGCCTTTTACGCTTTGATCACTTGCTGAGTCGATCTGACAGCACCACCGTCTTACAGCATCGTCGGTAATCCAGGGTTAATATTAAGCAATTTCCCCAGGGAAACTTCAGCTATATCGCGTAACTGATCCTTAATTTGTGCCATTAGACTAGGGGCATATCAACGAAACGATTGACTTAGTGATAATTGGTACATTTTTATCGCTTGCTCATCGGCTGGTGTGTGTTTCTTAGTTTCCATATCCTCTGACATGTTTGTGTTTTATATTTCCCAATGGGCTCATGGCTCATTGGGATTTTTTTTGCGATCGCACTAACTGTAGATTGGGCATTTTGCGATCGCAAAAAAAGCCAACAGTCATATTGCTGACTTAGCTAACAAATTCCTTAAATATACTGAAATTAATCAAGCTAAACTGTATATTTTTTCAGCATGCCAATGGTCTTTCAACGCGAATAATGGTGACTTGGCTCTGCCCCCATCCATACAAGTAACGTGTGTACCTTAAATACCTGGGTAAACTATGGACTATAGCCTTCTGATTTTAGTCAATTTGTGGTCTAGGAATTAAGCATGTCCATCACCGATATCCGACAGCTATATCCGTAAACCTACTTAATGATTGGCTAAACTTTACTGATTTTTAACAAATCCTCAGAGTATCTAAGAAAATATATCCACTCTGCTTTTTGTGACATTGCTGATCACTCGTAGATCTAAGATATGACTACACTTACCCTGAAAAAGTCCATGCGGCCCGATCTCCTAAGTGAACGATTTCCACTCTTTAATGCCGCAAATCCTGAAACCTTAACGGAGCTATTATCTGCATCCACTGAGCTTACCTATCCAGCGGGTCGTACTGTCTTGATGGAAGACTCCTGGGGCAATGCCATCTATCTAATTGTGGCTGGCTGGATCAAAGTACGCCACGACACCGACGGCGATTACATTACTTTAGCCGTACTCGGCAAAGGCGATTTTTTTGGCGAAATGGCCATTTTAGATGAGTCGCCTCGATCTACAGATGTTGTCGCCCTATCGCCAGTCAAGTTACTCAGTATTCCAGCCCAGCACTTTATCGATACTCTCTTCAAAGATCATCATTTACATCACCGCATGTTGCAGCTGATGGTGCAGCGGCTACGCCATACAAACAGCCACTTTCAGCGCCAGCGTAAACCTACGGCTGTCAAGCTAGCCCACACCCTAACGGCCCTAGCCGAAGCCTATGGTGAGAATACTGATACTATTCCAGAAATCTTTAACCTGGCAATTGATGATCTAGCTGCCATTGCCGATATTCCCAAAGATGATGCTGCTAAAATTATGGAAAAGCTCCGTGAAAAAGACTGGATTGTCACCAGTCCTAACGGTCAAACACTTCATTTAAAGGGGTACAACCATCTAATTCAGCTGGCTCAGAAATAACTAATCATGAGTGTTGAATCAAGCTAACCGTATGCCCATTAATCTAATATCTATTAACCCTCTAGCCTATAGTCTCTTGTCTGATTACAGATCATTGCGACATATTGAAAAAAAGCTTGTTCTCCAGAGGTATGGTGGTGGGTTCGGTAGATACTTAAGAGGCCGTGCCACACTGAACCTTCATGGGTACTCCACTGCCTCCATCTATTACCCCTCGTCAGATGAATCTGCTACGTATCGTGTTAGCACTGGCATGGGCTGATGGCAACCTAGCGAAAGAAGAAGCCGATGTCATGCTGACTAATTTTAGCCAGGTTTTTGCTACTACTCTTCAAGGTCAAGAGTCGGTTAAGCAAGAACTTCAGGGCTATCTAGTACAGGATCTGCCGTTAGAAGAACTCGTTCCCCAACTCTCTACCCAAGCAGAAAAGGAATTTGTTCTACGTTTAGGCTATGAGGTGATTAGCTCCAGCGCCCTAACACCCGATGAAGACCTGATCAATCAGGATGAGCAAGCTATCTATCAAAAATTAGTAGCTCTGCTAGAACTACCCGACGACACGGTCCAACGAATTGAGCAATCAGCCCAATCAGCTTTAGGAAAAAACAAAGCACAAGGAAGTAAGGTCATAGACTTGCTCACCTACCAACTGCGTGAGCATTTAGATATTTAACCCGCCCAAGTAGGCACTCTTAGAGACTCATGGTCAACATCCGTTGAATAGGAAGCAAGGCTTTTTGCTGGATGTCGGTGGGCAGTGTAATTTCTGGAGTACGATTTTTCATAGCTAAATAGAGTTTTTCTAACGTATTTAGCCGCATATGAGGGCACTCATTGCACTGGCAATTAGCATCAGGGGGCGCAGGAATAAATAGCTTATGAGGTACCTGCTTCTGCATCTGGTGGATAATACCGGCCTCTGTGACCACGATAAACTGGTCTTTGGGATTGCTTTCAACATAGTTGAGTAGAGCGGTCGTTGACCCGATAAAGTTGGCATGACGCAAAATAGCCGCCTCGCACTCGGGGTGAGCTACGATTTCAGCATTGGGATACTCTATTTTTAGCTGCAGCATCTTCTTTTCTGAAAATGTTTCATGCACAATGCAGCTACCTTGCCACAACACCAAATCACGCCCCGTTTGAGCAGCAACATAGCGCCCTAGATTGCGGTCGGGTGCAAAAATAATCGGCTGTTCCGGTGGAATCTGATTCACAATTTTTACGGCGTTTGAGCTAGTACAGATAATGTCGCTCATGGCCTTAATTTCAGCGGTGCAGTTAATGTACGACACCACAATGTGATCGCGATGGGCCGCCTTAAACTTAGAAAACTCCATCGGTGGACAGCTGTCTGCCAACGAACACCCGGCCTCTAAGTCTGGCAACAGCACTAACTTGTCAGGGTTCAGGATTTTTGCCGTCTCAGCCATAAAATGCACCCCGGCAAACACAATCACTTCAGCATCAGTAGCCGCAGCCTTTTGGGATAACCCTAGCGAGTCACCAATGTAATCAGCAATATCCTGAATATCAGGCTCTTGGTAATAATGGGCCAAGACAATGGCATTCAGCTCTTTTTTTAAGGTTTCAATCGCACCAAAAAGGTCCTTAGGTAACCCAGTGACCGGTGCTGATGCAGTTGTGAACATAGAGGCAAACTCGCTAGCAAATTTTAGTTTTGAATCTAGTTTTAGATCAGTTAAATTATAGTTATTTTAACCATAATTTTGCGCAAATGCCTGCACTCGATCAAATTCCATTGCCGATTGCTCAGCGACGTAACTTGCTAGCGTTTCAATTCAATATCAAACTGCTGACAAACGGCAGTCACAGCTTCTACCCAACCCTGAGGAGCCGGCGATGGTGCAATTTCCCATTCCCGATTCCCTAGCTGAGGGTGAGGACCCTGTACTCCCGGCAATACAATTGGATGATCCACATGTTCCAACATATCCAAATCATTAGGACTATTGCCTAACCCAATGGTGGTAATGGTTTCTCCGGGCGGTAATATGCTCTGATAAAGATCAACAAGTCGTTTTACAGCCTTACCCTTACCCGCATCAGGACCGATGAGATGAGAGAACCGATCGCCGACAACCACCTTAAAGCCGACGGATTCTACCGCTTCTATAATTTGCTCAGAGGTAACAGCTTTAGGCGTGATGAATGGCTCACTAAACTCACGAGCCTTGGCCTCTTGGGCATCTTGAGCTGATAGCCCCGTATATTTCTGTAATCGAGCTATAGTCATATCACCAAACCCCAGCAGGGAGTGACGTAGCTCATTAGCAATCACTCTAAGTCCAGCTCTCGCTTGTACATATGGGCAACCCAGATCAACAACATAGTAGTCGTCTTCCTCCTCACCCATTGGCTCATTAAAGGGATTATGATTAATTTCAATAAAAATACCGCTGCCATTCTCGGTCACAAATGGATCGCTTAAGCCCACATCTTGACGTAGCGTAGTCACCTCGGCCCGAGTTTTACTGGTCACAGGAATAACCGGGATTTTTAATGACTTTAATTGTTGGATAAGGGGCACTGTTGCAGCATAGTCGTAGGTCTCGCCATTCAGCAACGTGCCGTCCAGGTCGGTAAAAATGATCAGTTGAGTCATAGGAAGAAATGCACCTTAGGCCAATTAGAACATGTTTAGATTAAACACCGATTTATGATGTAGTTAGAGACAAATAAAATTGATGGCTGGAATGGTCAAAATCTAAGAGGTCACTAGCACGGCACTGGTGCCATGAAGTGGTACAGCTAGAAGGATCACAAGATCTGAATTTAGAGGATAATGATTGCCAGAAAAATTCCCTGAGTCTGCGATACTGTGGCTCTATTTTTCCATTCGTACCTTGATTGAGCGAGTAACGATGTTCACCCCGATAGCCGACCTAACCACCCAGTACAGACTTGACTGGTCGGCTTACGCAAAATTCTGCTGACTATCGCTACTACCAGCATCTGAGGATTCGTCATTGTCTACAGGTTCTGACAGCGTCACTTCTGAATCTGTAGCAGAGTTTGCATTCAATGGTATCTGAGAGTCTTGAGCTGATGTGAAATTTTGTTGGGAAAAGTCTTCTAAGTTGTTTTTGTAGGTTGCATACACGTTATTGATACGAGTCCGCCATTTTTGTCTGTTTTTCTCGGCTCTTTCAGTAAACCAGGAAAATATAAGTAGGTCGAGTAGTAGTTCTATGGTTCTAACTATAGTTAGTAGAAAACCTTTAAGCAGATTGTAGTGAAGTAGATAGTAGGGAGTGAATAAGATTGCAGAGAACCAGAGAAGATTATCAAAGACTTCTTTGTCTAGATTGAAAGAGATACTGACGTGAACGCGCAGTAGGGTATACCACAGAGAGATGACGACAAGAGTGCTGACGGAGAATCCGATCAGTCCCTCGGCTTTCTGCCACAGAATTTTTAAGATTTTTTGAGATGAAGTCCAAATGATACCTGCGAAGGCAACAGCCAGGGCTCCATAAGTGGCGATGTTGGTCCAGTCGAGTTCACTGAAGTCACCGAGCACAGACATGTCGATCTGCTGTAGTAAATCGAGAAAAGATTGGACCATTGCGAACTCCTAAAGAAAAGACTATTGGGTAAAGAGATATTTGTCGTTGCTGACTATAAGTCAACAACGACTTTTTAGCACCCCTGTTCCCAATAGCGTAGCTTTGATGAGCCGTTCCTATGGGGTGTGGATTGCCCAACTTCCTATGGTTCTTGATTGGATTGGTCGCTAATTAAAATTGGCTTTTGCAAACAGCTAAACTGCATGACATCAGCGGGCGTTTTTTCAGAAGGGTTCACTTCTGGATCAACAATATTAGCAATCTGTAGGGCCCGCGTTACTAGTTCCGAGCAAAACAGAGCTTCGAAGTCGGGCTGATTGCTCAACCCGACCTTATCTAAAATATCCATTCCCGCACCTACAGCCTGGGGAAAGTCATAGGGAATACCTTGCGATTCAATCTGATGCAGCCACATGCACATTTGAGTCAGCTGATGCTTTTGCAGCGGCACCCGCAGCGGAGCCCACCACACCGGTCCTTGAGCTGCCACAATTCGATTAGATAAGCGCTGAAACTGTACTCCGATCAGAGTTTTACCACTACCTTCACTAGGCAGGCTGGTATCGATATGGGATTCAGCAATTAGGATGGGATCTTCATGGTGGGCTGTCCAATCAACCGATAGGACAATAGCCACATGGACATAGCAGGACTGAGTAGCAATTTTAACTACACTAGACGGTACGTCACAGCCAGAAAATGCAACTACATCACCAGGTTGAATCTGCTGACAGAGGTCAAAGTAAGAACGGCCTGAAGCTAACACCCTGAATAAACATGAATCAGCCATGGGCGACCTCGCATCTGCTATCTGCGTCTTAAAAACACTCTCTGCATCGTAGATGGTTAGATACAGGTTAGGCAATATTGATAGCAAGCGTGGAAGGCGAGTAGCTACCTCAGCAGGACGGTTTTCTTGTGGGTGGCATTGTCGTTTGTCGTTCTAGAATGTCGAAGAGGAGTATGAGTCGAACAAATTAGCAACAATACGCTGTTGTTTAGAAAGTGAGAGTAGTGCGATCAATCATCAACTGACTGACATAGATCTATTAATGCTGTTTGGCAATCATAGTGGATTTGTTTTGCTTGCTCTATGAGTTCTGGTGCAAAAGATTGGGAGAGCTGACGTTGCGATCGCACAATCTTTCCTGCTTTAATCCTCCCTTTAGGATCACCAACACCTTTCATACCAGTAGTTTTATGTACTTTATATTCTTCTGTAAAGGGTGCTTGAGTCTGCAAAAACTGTTGCAGCGTTGTCAATACCTGGGGAGTATTTCCCAATATTTGCTCATAGCTAACAACCAGCATCCGTTGTGGTTTATTGATCAACTGCGCATAGTCCACCAACATGGTCATACGCTCGGTGTAGTAATCAAGGGTATCCCGCTGACTCCAATGGGGTTTAAGATCCGCTATGCTAGCCAGACTTCGCTCCGGCTCCCGTAACAAAAAGATGGCATAGACTTGCTCAGATTGTAGAAAATCATGGTTTAGGAACTTTTTGTTGTGCAGTACCTTATCCATCACATATTGATGATCCATGCGTAAATTCTGCATGTCGGCTAAGGTGCGAAAGTCTTGCCCGTGCCAGTAAACTTTTTTGAGCAATGCCCTAAAATCATCGGCATTCGCGTAGTTAGTATGGGTTTCACCATACCCAATCAGCTCAGGGTTCGTAGTCAACAAATGAGTCAATAAAGAAGACCCAGACCGCATATGGCTCAGCACCAACAGAAACCGATAGGGTGTAGACCGAAAGGCTACTCGGTACGGCTGATCGGTCGCTTCAATGCGATAGTTAAAGTAGCGCTGCACCCAATCATTCTTATACTCACGAATTTGCTGCCGCCACTGCCCTGCTGTTGATGTCATAGTGCCACTAAAAATAAGCTTTAAAGTACGCTGTTGATCCTCGGAAGAATTTTGTTTGTCACATCCAGGCTACTAGCAAGTTTGACCGATCGTTTTGTCCCTCCAATCAGCAACGGCATAAATCTATCCTTACGTTACCCCACAGAACTAATTTAGAACGCCCACAGGATGGGTATGGACCCCACTATGGGGTTTTATCTTGTCCATATTTTTGCAAATATCGCTCAAATGCTTGGTCCAAGCGATGAGTCTCTCCCAACCAATAGGCTGTCAGCGCATGGCCAAAGGCCCAGGCGTTTTGGTCTGGGGGTGTATCGTTATCTAGCAGCGTTGGCCAAAGCATAGCTAAATCAAAAGTGCTAGTCTCCTGAGCTAGTAAGTTAAACAGGTCATAGGCCAGCTGCAGTTTACCGATCACCACCGGAGCCTGTTCCATTGGGATTTTTTCCATCAGAGCTGTCGCTAGCAGATCCGAACCGGTCATCATCCTTGATAAGTATCGCAAAATTGGACTTTTGAGCAGTTCGGTGACTCCCTGCGTGGTGGTCATTTGAAAGGTGTACTGGTCAATGAGTTTGGCGGCTGCTTTGGCTAAAGCCGTTTGACTGGTTAGAAATCGGGCTAGACGATACTGCTTGGCATTCCCTAATGTGTCCACTAGCTTGAGAGCCAGGGCATCATCATTCCAGGCAGTGCGATCGCTATCGTAGGTCACCAAAGGAATCACAGCATCAGCAGATAGGCCCAGAGTGTCTACCCGATAGGCGACGGCATTGCGGATAGAGGCTTCCTTCGGGCGCTGTCCCAACTGCCAATTGTAGGGTGGTTGCCATTCTCGCACAGGGCGTAGCCGGTCTACTTGAGTCACAACGACGACCGTTGGCGGATGCTGCTCCGCTGTTTTGAGATCGTGTAGAAAGTTTTTGTCACTTTGCAATGCGGGATCTAAAGCTGGTGTCGTTAGCACTAGCAGGTCTACGGTTGCGGCCTGGTCAAGCACTAAATCGCGAAAATCACTCCGCTCGATTTGTTCATAACCAGGGGAGTCGATCAGAGTTAAAACTTCTCCCGTATCCAATTGCCAACGGTATTTTTGGATTTTGTCCGTGCTGGGGAGAACATCTACTGCCGCAAGCTCAGTTTTGAAAAGGGTATTAATTAAACTACTTTTCCCAGCACCGGTTCGACCGACTAACATTAAGGAGACCGGTCTTTGTTCAATTGTTTTAGCTGGAGTAGCGGTATCTAAAATGGACTGCAGTGTAGCCGTTTTTGAACTAGCTTTTAGATCTGTTGATGGCTCTACAAAAAGTTCGGATAGAGTGTCGCCACCGTAGAGTGCTGCTGTTTGCTGAGCTAAGTTGCGCAGAGCCGTTTCTCGCAGCAGCTGGCTTAGATTTACCAACAGCTGCTGATTAGCTTGGTTAGTACTCTTTTTACTAACAACCTTTGCTGCTGCCGCTGCTGGATTTATCAACCACTGAGCCCAATTCCATGCCCGCCATAGTTTGCCCATGGAAGGCTCCAATTTACGATAAATCTCATAGGCTTCGTAGGCTTGGCCCACGGTCACCTGATTGAGCACTGGAGCCAGTTGGGTCATGGCTCGATCCATATCATCCACTGTTCCCCGAATTAGTCCATAGGCCTGGGGCACATAGATATTGAGCAGCGGATATTTTACTTCTGGATGATAGTGGTGCGCCACCGTCGCTACAACGGTCTGACATCGTTGCCAAAAGGCAGTCCAATCGTCCCAAACAGGAGGATCGTCTCGAGCGGCTGTCAAAATTGGCTGCAGTGAAGTTTCTAGAGCTTCGTTAACGTCGCTATCAGACGTCACTGACGTCAACTCTTCCTTTACGGCCTTTACGATGCGCTCAATCTCACGGGGCTTAGTCCAATGCACTAGCAGCCAGCGCCAGCCCACAAACATTAGTAAAATGACGGCCCAAATCCAGGTAATCCCCCAGGCGCGAAGCTGAACTCCAGCGGTAATGATGATAAAGCTAACCACGACCACCATGGGCAGGGCCAAGACCATCCACTGCCATCGCTTTAACTGCACCATTGCCATTTACCCGATCACTTTTCTCAGTTTAAGCGTGAGTTCAAAGCTATAAAAGGGTAAACATCCGAACCTGCTGATCTGAGGATGATAATCTAAGAGAGAGAAGGCACGACTCAATTTAGTTACAATTCATCTGGGATAGACCGCAATAGATGAAGCTTGGTTGGCTCTATGCTGACGGCTTCAACGTAGGCTGATGTCAGGTAGGGACTATATGAGTCATTGCCTAATAGATAGACCTGTGCGTGGGCAATAGCAAGGGACACAATCAGACTTGAAAACAACTCCTCAGCTTCATCAAAACTGTCCACAACTTCACTATTTGGATTGGTTACATTCAAGAGAACTCGAGTCATCGCCGGTGTGTGGGAAAGATTTTCCCCCAGGTAGAAATACTTTTCGGGTGTGGTCAAGCCTTGAAAAGCAACCAGCTGTTCTAGGGCAATGGGGCTCGCCACATCAGTAGCCCCGCCCATAATCACGACGGGAATCTGAATCTTGCCCATGCCGCTCTCTCCAAACAGGTTGCTTACAGGAGCTAAGGCAAACACATGACCCACACGTTCATCGGTCAGGCTACCGTCAGTTAACTGTTGAATAGTCGACTCTTCGAGTTCTAACAACCTGCACTCTAGCAGAAGTGCAACATTAACATTTTCGGGCGTAATATCTGCATCAAGATCGCACTGCCTCTGTAGACGATCAATATCAACGGTTGCACCGGCCGCTGCTAGAACGGTATACCCACCAAAAGAGTGGCCGACAAGGCCGACTCGATCGAGCTGGAGACGGCCTTGAAACTCAGTCGCGTTTTTCTGCTCTAAAGTATCGAGTAGAAACCGAATGTCTAACGGTCGATTGACAAATTCCATCGCCTCAAACGATTCTTGGACCAGGCCCTCAAGTAGTTCATCCTGATAGGTCTTATTGCTACCGACATGCTCTGGCATGGCAACCAGAAATCCATTCGCTGCCAGACTACGGGCCGCTGCAACAGCTTCTAAATTGGTGCGGGTATCACCATAACCGTGGGAGAGGAGCATGACTGGAATGGGTCCCTGGATGGCGTTGAGATCGGTAGGCATGTAGAGATCAACTGGATAATCACGATCTCGCTGGCGATCTTCTAGCATCAACGATTGCTTCACCACGTTAAACTGAGCGAATTCTCCCAAGATGGGCAGGGCGCTATAGTCAAGACTTGGCTCGGTGGCAGCAGCTTCTTCAGAACGTTGGGTAGCAACAGCAATCAATTGATCGGTCGTCTCGAAGTTCGTTTTGGCAGCCTTTGATAAGGCTAAGATCTTGGGAAGACTCAGCCGTACAGCACCTGTTGGGTAATGGCGGAGAAGGTTAATAGGAGACAAACCAGCGGAGTCGGCTGCGGCTAAAATAATGGCGGCTCGAATAGCCTGCTGACCATTGCGGCGACCCTGGGTTTGAATTAATTGCCCAACCCGAGCTAAAACGGCCTCGCCGATGGGAGAGTATAGCCATTGGGAGAGGATGAAAGGATCATATATTTGCTCAGGAATACCCGAACTAAGTACCTGTAATGGCGTACTCAAGACTCGTTGAAAATCTTGGTGGCTTTCTTCTGGTATGGCATCTAACAATGGAGCCAATTCATCCTCTACAGTGCCGTCTTCGGCAAACGCTTCTAGAGATGAAGCAGGAATTGATCGCCCAAATGGACCATAGTCAACATAGATTTCATCCGCCGAGCGTGCTGGCAAGATAACAATAATACCGGAGATCAGGCTGATGGCAGTAGCCTGTAGAAGTCGCTGGATTGTGTTTGAAGCAACAGGTTTGAAACCCATGGTCAGCAGTAGATTGTTCACAGTGGCTTTTACAAGGGATAAAATACTAATACTTAAGAACTGCGCCACTCCATCGGCAAGACTACATCATCTCCCATCACCGAATGAATAGTTGCATGGAGAGTTCTTAGCTCCTCGTAGGTGACTTTACCATCTGCCCAAATGAGTGATTTGATATGGTCAACCTCATACTCAGATAAAGTCCCGTCCGTTAGGGCAGTCTTTACAACAGTTCTTAATTTTTCAAGATGCTGACCTTCTTCAGGGGTTAGCTCTTTTGCATGCGGGTGTTCGATATTCATTTTAGCCTCCTAGAACTTGAGTTAAAGCGTTAGATCGAAGGTGATAATCAGAGGGATAGGTCACACGATCTCTTTTTAATCCAATTTTCGTGATAATCTCCTTAATTTTTTATGCGTTATTGATGGCTGGGGATTTGGGTGTGAGCTGCAAATAAAGTCCTGGTACCACCAGCAGGGCAATCAGGGTGGCGGACAGCAGACCAAAAATGATTGCCATACAGAGACCAAACCATTTAGCCTCACTAAACGCTAGGGGTAGCAGGCCAATGATCGTTGTGGTGCTAGTGGTGAGAATGGGACGGAGGCGATCGCTGGCCCCATGAGCCGCCGCATGGCGCACATCGGAGCCTGCCTTTAGCTTGGCGTTCATGGTATCGACCATGACAATGGCGTCATTGACCACGATGCCAGTCAGAGCGATGACGCCGATCATGGCGGGAAACGAGAACGAAAGGCCCAAGAGGAAAAAGCCAATAAACGTACCGATCAGGGCAAACACAATCGTCAGCATAATGATGATCGGCTGG
>JBCDFI010000117.1:0-12047 GCA_039178155.1 Cyanobacteria bacterium P01_H01_bin.105 | reverse complement strand
GGTAGCTTACTAAAGAGAGCGCCGTAGATAGACGGAACTCGACTTAGCGGAAAGGAGGCGCGTACATTAGACCACCATCGGTCCAAAGTGCGTTTTGTCCACGGTCTAGCTCAAACTGAGAATCTTTACCCAGGTTGCGCTCAAAGATCTCACCGTAGTTACCTACATGCTTAATAGCCCGCAGCATAAAGTCATTGGGCAGACCCATGTCAGTACCTAGGGTACCTTCAGCACCAACAAAGCGTAAAATATTTGGATCTTCACTGCTAGTAGCAGCTTCAACGGTATCCGCAGTTAAGCCAAACTCCTCGGCTTGAATCAAACCGTAAGTGACCCACTTGACCGTGTCAAACCAGGCAGAGTCGTTGTTAATAGTCAAAGGTCCAAGCGGCTCCTTAGACATGGTGACATCTAGCAGCACATGCTCTTCAGCATTGCTCAGGGTGCTGCGACGCGCCAATAGCTGAGATTTATCAGAGGTATAACCATCACAGCGACCTTCGTCATAGGCCGCGTAGCCAGCATCAGCTTCCTGGAAGACTACGGGCTCAAAGGTAATACCGCGCTGACGGAACTGATCCGTTAGGTTTAGCTCAGTCGTTGTTCCGGTTTCAACACAGATGGATAATCCTTCCATGTCTTCTAGGGTCTCAATGCCACTATCAGCACGCACCATCATGCCCTGACCATCAAAGAATGTGGTGGGAGCAAACTCCATACCCACTGACGTATCGCGACTAATGGTCCAAGTGGTATTACGGGAAAGCATGTCTACCTCACCGCCCTTGAGTGCTTCAAACCGCTCGGTGGAGTCTAAACGACGATACTCAACCGCCTCAGGGTCGTCAAACAAAGCAGCTGCAACCGCTCTACAAACATCTACGTCAAGACCAGAATAGGTACCGCTTTCATCCACAAAGCTAAACCCAGGAATACTGCCGTCTACACCGCAGTTTAGGGTGCCACGGCTGAGTACTGTATCCAAACGACCGCCACCGCCAACGGCACTAGTCACTGTATCAACAGCATCACCAGCTGCATCGGTCGCTGAATCTACTGCATCTTGAGCACCACCGCAGGCAGCCAGCGGTAGAGCAATAGCAAGAAATGCTGCTAATGAAAGATTCCGTTTTGACATAGTTACCTCACACACTCTATTGAGACAGATCAAACCGACTTAGCACTATGGCCGCAAGTTCCAAAATCAAATTAAATCGAGCATTAGTCGAACATTTGGAACTACATGCAAAGACGCAACCAAACATCTAAGCCGGATTTTTATGCATTCTAAGACGATATGTTATCGCCTACCAGGAATTAATACGTATAATACGCGGCAGTTATGGCAAGAATATGGGGCTGATAGGACCTGACTTTACTGAGATAGCAAGACTTTGTATCGCAAATCACTATGTTTGAAAGTTGTGTAATTTTTAAGACTTGCTTAGTAACAATCCCTTAGGCTATCTATCAAGACCATAGGGAAAATAAAGGGGTATAGCAAACTTATCGAGATAGAGTCGAGCTATTTATCTTGTGCAATATCTCGAATCAAAGGCAGTTTGGAGCGAATATAGCGATTGATCTGCGTCAATTCAAACGGTTCTAACGGGGACTGATGACACAGCTGCTCAACGACCCAATTGGCTAGTCCCTGATCGTCTAGGCTGAGGATATGGTTGCTGTGGGCAGCGTCAATCACGGACCAAAGTTGACGAAGCAGAAAAGGAGACATGCCAATTTTAATATTATTTTAATGTTCTGATTTCCATTATTACTATTTCGTACCAGAGCAGATGTTTATTTTTGACAAGTTTTCTCACAGACAAAACGACTTAACTCAGGATTGGTCGCTGTCATGAGGCTACTTTGCATCAGTAACGGACATGGTGAAGATCTGATTGCCATCAGAATTTTACAGACGTTGCGGGGGTTGTTGCCTGATTTGCAGATGGCTGCTTTACCGATCGTAGGTGAGGGACGACAGTATCAAAAATTAGACATCGAGATTGTTGGACCCACTAAACAAATGCCGTCTGGCGGCTTTATCTATATGGATAGTCAGCAGCTGGCTCGGGATTTGCAGGGAGGACTACTGCAGCTGACGATGGCCCAGCTGCGCGCAATGGGCAAGTGGCTGCGTCCAAATGATGTGGTGTTGGCGGTAGGGGATATTGTGCCACTTCTATTTGGTTGGCTAAGCCGCTGCTCCTATGGATTTGTCGGTACTGCCAAATCTGAGTACCACGTGAGGGATGAGCAGGGACGGTGTTTAGACCAGTCTAGGGTCTTAGATCGATTAGATTTTCAGCGTACCTGTGTTTATATGCCCTGGGAACGCTGGCTGATGAAACGTAGTGTCTGTGTATTTCCCCGCGATGGCATTACGACTCGGCGACTCCAGCACTGGGCTGTGGACGCCTACGACGCGGGGAATCCAATGATGGATGGTTTTGTGATTTCAGCTAATCGGCAAATCCCTGAGCAGCAAGGTTTGATCGTTCTTTTGTTGCCCGGATCGCGCGCGCCGGAAGCCTATGAGAATTGGCAGCGTTTACTCCAGGCAGCCAGCAGCATTATTCGCCATCGTCAGTCGGTTACGTTTTTGACTGCGGCTGCTCCCAGCCTAGAGCTAGAAGAACTAACTCCTGCGCTAGTAAATAATGGCTGGCAGCCTCAGGGGCAGACCTATCAGCGTGATGGACACAGGCTGTTCCTTTCTCAAAAGTCGTTTGTGGACTATGCTCACCGGGCACACATTGCGATCGCAACCGCCGGTACGGCCACCGAACAATTTGTGGGTTTAGGCAAACCAGTCCTGACACTGCCGGGAAATGGCCCCCAATTTACCCTCAGCTTTGCCCAAGCCCAGGCTCGTCATCTCGGTCCATCGGTCACCCTAGTGGAGCATCCCCACGAGGCCGGTCAGGTCCTTAGCGCAATATTACAAGACCCAGAACGGCAGGCAGCTATCTATCAAAATGGCTTACATCGCATGGGGCCTCCAGGGGCAGGGCAGCGCATCGCTGAGATTTTGGTTAAGACACTACTAGCGTCGGCTACGCATAGCTAACCAATCAGCGCACTCGCCGTTGCTTGGGCTTTCAAATATTCCGTATTGACTCCAGACTCGCGGGTCAGGGCAATTTTGCCAGTGCGGGCAATTTCACGCACCCCAAACCGATCGAGGACCTGAACAATAGCCACCATTTTGCCTGGGTCGCCCACCACTTCAATCGTCAGGGAATCATCGGAAACATCCACCACCCGCGCCCGAAAAATTTGGGCAAAGTTAATAATTTCGGACCGTGTACTGTTGGTGGCATTCACCTTGAGCAACATCAGTTCTCGCTCAACACAGGGCTTTTCAGTAATGTCATTTACCTTGAGCACATTAATCAGCTTATAGAGCTGTTTGGTCAACTGCTCAATCACACTGTTATCTCCAGGGACAACCATGGTGATGCGAGAAATCCCGCTCTGTTCGGCAGGACCCACGGCTAGGCTCTCGATATTAAATCCACGGCGAGCAAACAATCCAGCAATACGGCTGAGAACGCCAGCTTCGTCTTCGACCAAAACAGAAAGGGTATGTTTCATGGAAAGGACAGTGATGGAGGTAGCCCACTATTTTATTCCAGAACCCTGGTTTGTGATCATCGTGTTGACACAACGCAAGTATTCAAATCTAAACGTTGGGGTTATCCAGGAAGCATCCCGAAATTGAAAATACTCTATGAAAATTTTGTACAAACAGAGCAGTTAAACAATCAAGCTTCAAAACAGACAATAAGAGACTTTCAGTAACTCCTCTGGAGAACATGGATACATGGGCAAACATATATTGCTGCTCGCGGTGAGCACAGGTGAACTGGCCATAGGCCCGATGGAAGAGTCCCCTGCGATCGCAAACGTCACTGCCCTAAAACAAACGCTGTTAACTGAGGTCGAGGGTCTGCGTGACGATCAAATCATTACGTTGATCAACCCCACCCTGCGGCAAATGCGTCACGCCATTGCCTTAATGACCTATCGCTGTCGTCACGGGGATCTGTGTTTTGTTTATTACACTGGCTGCAGTGTGATCGATCCCCGCACTGGCACCATCTATTTGCCAGCTGCCGATACTCGCTTAGAATCCATTACCACTACCGCTATCTCCAGCGACTATATCCGTCAGGCCCTACCGTCGATCCAAGCAAATCTCAATCGGTTGATGGTGCTAGATTGCCTATGGAGTTCGCTCCCCCAAAGCATCTACGACAATCGCGCAGCCGGATTACAAGAGGCCATCGCCCCTGGCAATCACCTGTCATTGCCTCAGATAGCTGACTGTAACTGTGCCTTGTTGACAGCTTTAGCAAGCGCTGCTGATCCTTGGCCGCTAGTAGACAGAGGGCTATCGCTTTACACCCAGTGTTTGATTGAAGGCATCACCACCGGGCTAGCCGATACGGATGCCGATGGGGTTATTTCCATTGACGACTTACAAACCTACATGGCTCGGACTCTAGAAGAGACAGCTGTTGAAATTTTTCCTGTGGCTCTCCATGGTCACCACGCTCAGGCCAACGTATCACTGCTCTCAGTGCCGCCATATTCTCCTGAACGGGAATATCGTCGCAGCCTTAAAGCCTATGCCTACCGCCATCAGGGCCATATTCCACCGGCCAGTCGCAACATTCTAGAATTTTTACGGCATCAGCTCGGCATTAGCGTTTATCAAAGTCAGGCGATTGAAGCTGAGGTGATGTCCCCCTACGACAACCGCCAGGACAGTTGCGATCGCTATCGGCATGCCCTGCTAGCCGCTCTAGACTTAGAAAACCCCTTGGGCACCCCCCTCAAAAAGTGGCTCCAGCATCTTCAAGGAGAGCTGGCCCTAAGCTACGCAGATGTAGCTGCCATCGAGGCCCAGATCATGGCTCAAAAAATGCCCCGACAGGACCCCCAATATCAAGATCAGTATCAAGCCCTACCTCAATGGCTAGAGCCCATTGACAATCTCCCTAGGCTACCTGCCTACACCCCCAACGGACATCCAGACAAAGGCTAGAGCCAAGATCGGGGTCAATCAGCAATCATGACTCAATCAATCCCGTCAATTTGCTATTGATGATTATCAGATGATCCGGTAGCGTCTTTGGCATGATCGTCATTGGCTGAGTTAGCCATCCTGTTTGCCCATGCAGTCGGAACTTTCCTATTCCCAACCCCAGTGGCTCCAGAAAATTTTTAATGTACTGAACCTGCGCCCCGAAGAAGGCCAGCGGACTTTTCTGCTATTTACCTTCTATACCTGCATGTCCATGGGGATTATGTGGCTAGAGGTGAGTTCAGCAGCCCTGTTTCTAGCCGAGTATGGAGCCAACGCCCTGCCGCTCATCTATCTATTTACGGCCCTAGTGGGGGTGAGTCTAGGCAGTGTCTACTCCTGGCTACAGCGCCTGTTGCCCCTGCGTCAGGTGATTGTACTGATTGCGCTGATGATGACCCTGCCCATTATTTTGTTTCGCCTGGGTCTAGGAGTGGTGGCATGGGCACCGCTAACAATTTTTGCCATGCGACTATGGATGGAAGCCATTACTAACTTGAATGAGCTGAATCTATCAGTCCTGGCCAACCAGCTGTTTAATATTCGCGAGATTAAGCGCACGTTTCCGCTAATCAGCAGTGGAAACCTGGTGGCCGACGTGCTGAGCGGGTTTACCCTGTTTGCCTTACTCAGTTTTTTAGATGTCAACAACATTATCTACCTGGTACTTGGCATCATGCTGGTGGCGACCGGTGTGTTGTTTTACATCAGTAATACCTATCAACATGCCTTTCCCGATTCCAAACTGCGCACGGTTGAACTCTCAAATGCAAACTTTTCAGCCAGACGACTGCGCACCCTCATTCGCCGCTATGTGCTGCTGCTAGTTGGATTTTTTGTCATTGCCCAAATGCTGCTGTACCTGGTGGAATATCAATATTTTCACCAGCTGTCTGTACAGGACTTTAGCGTTGACGCTATGGCTAAATTTCTGGGTATCTTCACTGGGGTTTTAGGTCTGATGGAGCTGCTCACCCAGCTGTTTACCTCCAGCCGTCTGATCGAACGGTTGGGGTTATTTATTACAGCCAGTCTGTTGCCCGCCCTGATGGCTGTGCTGTGCTGTCTGTGTTTGGTGATCAGTTTGCCGGCCTTGGCAGGGGCCGCTGGCCTATTTGTCGGGTTGGTAATTCTCAAATTTATTGATGAGTGGCTGCGCTATACAATTGTGGCCAGCAGTCGTCCGGTGCTGTTTCAACCGGTTCCGGCCCAGCGGCGGGCTAGGGTACAGTCGTTGATAGGGTTGGCTGAGTCGGTGGCCATCGGTCTAGTCGGTGTGGGGATTTGGCTGGTGATGGCCCTGTCTAGACGCATTAGCTGGATACAGGAAGATAGCATCTTTTTAGTGATTACGTTAGGGCTATCCCTGCTGTGGTTAGGCAGCATTTTTTTGTTGCGATCGCAGTATCTCAACCTGCTTGTACTCACCGCTGAACGCGGACTGCTTAGCTTTTCTGATGCCAGTTTGCGGGTATTAAAACAAGCCATTATCGAAGCCCTAGACAAACCGGGTCCCGAAGCCGATAAACGCTCTCTCATTGAGCTACTTACCCAGATCGAACCCCGCAGCATCAGCGAAGTGCTGGCTCCTATGTTGAGCGAACTATCTCCGGGACTACAGCAACAAAGCCTAGAAACCATGCTGATCTACCCGGACTCCACCTTTACCGGCTATGTCGATGCGCTCATTTCCCCCTCCCAAGCGCCCCCAATTTTAGCCCTGGCGGTACGCTATGTTTGGCTAACGCAACAAGATGCCGACGTCAACCAGCTCAAACCCTATCTCAACCGCAGTATTGATCCTGTTGTGCGAGGCACCGCAGCCTCAATGATGCTCAAACATGGCAATCTCGCAGAGCGAGCCAAGGCCACATACATCTTGCAGCAAATGCTCACCCACCAAGAAGAGCGGGAACGGGTAATGGGGTGTCGCGCCCTGGGAGAAGCCGAATATATGCAAGGACTGCGGCTACATGTGCCAAATCTGTTACAGGATGACTCCCTTCGGGTGCGTCGCTCAATGCTAGAAGCGATCGCAGCCACCCAGCTCAAAGAGCACTACCCATCGTTGCTCCAGGCTTTACGCTACAAGTCCACCCGAGAAGCCGCAATGCAGGCCCTAGTAGACCTCGGTAATGAAGCCCTGCCGATGCTGATGCGGCTAGCCAGCAATCCCTACAAGCCCGAGACGCTGCGACATCAGGCCTGGAACGTCATTGGTCGTATTGGCACCCTCGAAGCCTTGAATCTGCTAGTCTCTAACCTCATGACAGCCTGGGGAGCCCCCCGTCGCTGGATTTTACGCATTTTGCTAAAACTCTCAGACGAACAGGGATTACGTCGTTCTGCCGATATTGATGTTGCCCTTGATCAGTTAGGTCGTCAGGGGGTAGAAACCCTGCTAAATCAGGAACTGCAGTTTATTAGTCAGCTGTATAGCAGCCTGGTAGATTGTTCGGCCCAGAAGGCTCCAGGAGACACCTTTGACTGGCTACGACGAGCGCTACAGGATATGAAAGCCGATGCCATGGAGCGGATGCTGTTGCTAATGCGCTTTCTCTATCCGTCCTCTACGATTCAAGCAGCGGAGCTGAGCCTAGATGGATCAGCCTCTAGTCGAGCTAGGGGGTTAGAGATTTTAGACAACACCTTAGATATTCCAGCGAAGCGTGCCATTCTTACCCTGTTTGATCAGTCCAGTGAAAAGGCAACGTTAACCGCGTTGAATAGCCTGGTTCACTATCATCCGATGAGCCCACAGGAACGGCTACAAAATCTGATGGAGCTAAGACACTTTCTATCGGATTGGGCCTTGGCTTGCTGTTTTCATATAGCTCGCACCGAACGCTGGAGTATCAGAGCTGAGCATGTCATGGCCTCGCTTCGTCATCCGGTAGGGTTTGTTCGAGAGGCTGTTTTGGGCTATTTAGATATGGCTTCCCCCCGAGCCCTGGAGTCACTATTGCCGTTAATGGCCAAAGATCCTGACCCGTTAGTCGCTGATCAAGCCCAGAAGATGATGGAAAAACACTTGGTGGAAAACTAATGACCACACTCTAGCGCAGGCATTCTAACGGAAACGTTGGCCAGGTTAGATCTGATTGAGACAATACCCCGACTCATATTGCATCGGCTGCCTCAGGGGGGTACACTTCCACCATTGAGCGGTCTCATCCCTAGACTGTGCCCACTGCGCGGTTTTGGCGACGGGTTTGCCGATTGTTTTAACCAATTTTCCCAAGCCAGGTTTACTATGCTCACCAGCGTCGATCGTTTACTATTCGTGCGGGCAGTTCCGATTTTCACAGAACTTCGGGACGATTTTTTAGTACGGCTAGCATCGATTATGGATGAGCTGTCGTTTCCTGCTAATCATAAAATTTTTAGGGAAGGTGAGGAGGGACGTTCTCTATATATTGTTGTCTCAGGAAGAGTACGGGTACATTTGAGATCGCAAGAACTGGCCACCTTAGCAAAGGGTACCTGCTTTGGTGAAATGTCTCTGTTTGATGCTGAACCTCGGTCAGCGTCGGTAACAACAACTAGTGCCTGTGACTGCCTGGTTCTAACTCAGCAACAGCTGTATGAGGCGATTGATGAGACACCGGGTATCGCGGTAAATATCATCAAACTGTTGTCACGTCGCATTCGAGAAATTAATAAAGAGCGGAACAGACAGACTGCCACAGAAGCAACTACTATCTCCCCGATTCTCCAAGACGCTCTTCAAGAAGTCCCGAGCACCGCGATTGAAGAGCGTACCCAGGTGGCTGCCAAACAGACGAAAACACCTCAGATCATCAAAGAAACTATTCGATACGAAAGCCCCTGGCCGTATTAATCTGTTCTTGTGGACGTGCGACTACTGTCAAGCTAAAAAATAGATAGTTAGAGAACTTAGTACTAGGTAATGAACCATAAACCAGGTAAGTGGCTACGTTTGGTGGGAATTGCGATCGCAACCATCGTCATTATTTGGCTCATTCAACGCTATGGCATTGGTCAGCTCCGCGCTAATGTTGAGAACCTTGGCGTTTGGGCACCCATAGCCCTATTTTTTCTACGGTTTACCAGCGTGGTTATTCCTGCACTTCCGGGGACTGCCTATTCTGTACTAGCAGGAGGGCTGCTGGGGTTCTCCCAGGGACTGTTGGTCATTTGTCTAGCCGATCTGTGCTCCTGTAGCCTTAGCTTTTTTCTAGCAAGACAGTTTGGCCGTAGCTTTATCCAACGTTTAGTGGGTGAGAGATTTATCACTCGCGTCGATACCCTGAGTCAAAAACATCTGGAAAACAATTTTTTCTTGATGACGGCCTTTCTGATGACCGGCTTTTTTGACTTTGTCGCTTATAGTGTCGGGCTTACCCAGGCATCCTGGCTGCGGTTTATTCCAGCGCTGATACTGAGCATTGCCATTTCTAATCCTCCCATTGTAGCCCTGGGTGCAGGTCTTCTAGAAGATGGCAAACTGTTGTTAGTGTTTGCTATCCTCGGAGCCTTTGGGTTAGCACTTCTAACCGGATTTTTGCAGCGAAAACAGCCAGCCGCCTAACAGATCGCTTGAGACTACGCCACTGCCAACAAGCCCCCCTTAAAGCCCCCCTTAAGACATCGCTCAAACAAGACAACATTCACCAGCGTCAGATCCCTAGATCCTAGCGCCAGCGAATGTTGTTGCCTTTAGCCTAATAAAGGATTTATGGACTCGGCTTATTGACTAACGGTAGCCGTTTGGCGGCTCCACTGGTGCCGAATGCGGCGACTCAAATCGGCCTGCTGTACCGGAGAACCGGCCAGTAAGACGGTTACCCTACCCGCCTGGATAGTACCCCAGTTAACAAACACAATCCCAGTCTTAGTCACAGGATCAAATTCTAAACCGGTCAAATCTAAGTCTGCCAGCTTGCGATAGTCCGTTTGTAGGGTTTCACTACACCAGCTAGGAACGTCTAACCGTTCTGCAATTTCGGTTGGATAGGAAGAACCGTTGTACCGTGGGTTACACTCAATCGCCAAATAAACCGGACCTTCTGGAGCGTCAATAACAGCAACGTCAAATCCAAAGGTTCCTTTCATCCCTTTTTCAAACATCCATTGGGCCATGGGGTCTACCACATGCCAGGGCTGATGCACAGTTGGATAGCGATTACCACCATGCACACAGCCGTCTAAAATCTGCTCAGAAACTAGCGATCGCACGACACCTTGAGACGTCACCCGATACTGAAGATTGAGAAAGGCAGACGCCTGAATCTCTGCCTGGATTTGTAAAGGTTTATCCTTAGGAAATTGATCAATAGCATCTAGTAACTCCGCTGAATTTTCACACCGAACAATCCCTACACCATGGTCAGAGACAGCTAGCTTGACATAACAAGGATAAGAAAACGCTTCGAGATTTCCCAATTCGGTACGATTACCAAAGCACTCCGTGGGTGGAACAGCCACACCTAGCTGATGAGCTAGTTCTACAAATTTGTTCTTAGAATTCATATATTGAACAACTTCGTACCAGTCGCTATCTAGCTGACGAAACAGCTTTGCACAGCCTTTGTCCTGTTCGAACGCATTACCAAAAAAGTAAACCGACACTTCGTCAGAAGACTGTTGGCCTAGCTCTGCAAAATCAACATTCCAAATAATATCTTGGCTATGCTCTAACCCAATGCGGGCGTAGTGTTCTCTTAAAGATGACCAGTCGGAGGCCAAGTCAGGATGGAGCTGAACCTTATCTCCTGGAGAGCTTAACCCGATAGCTCTGCTTGAAAAGAGATGAACCCCCCCGTTGCTATCTAGGGTGCTCATCATGATGTCATGGTTAAAAATCTTCATTTCTTAAAATTCTCAGAGTGATAGTGAACCTAAACAGTTAACTCAAAATCATGATGATCTGTTCGCTTATCTTGATTTTTTATGGTGTTTCAGCAGAGATAAGCCGATAAAGATCATCGACCTCCAACCAAGCAACAGTATCGCAACAGCATGAAGTATGCTGCATCATCAGCGCAATACTCAAATATTAAATCAATTGGAGATATGCAAAGCTACAAAGGCTTAATTTCTGTTAGTTAAAGCCGTTATCTAAAGATAAACACTCAACCTAGCCAGTCGCAATCCTCCCAAAGATAGGGATTATCTACACCCTAGCTCCTCAAAATTCTCATACCTTGACAGCGCTAACCCCAAGAACTATGAGACTCTCAAAATATTCAGTTTTCATGACATAGTACAGGCCAACGAGCTATTAGCCTTGTCGCCCAAAAGAAGCTCAAAAAATCAGATAAATACGTAAGGTGCTAAATGTAATACATGCACAACATGCACTACACCAATTAGAGCATCACTGGCTCACACATACCGGACTGCCAAACCTTTGACGTGCGATTTAAAAGCTGGCAAACACTGAGCAAACTTGCGATCGCGCTCAGCAGAGGCGACCAAGCGGACTAGTGCTATGGTTAAATCGCAGCAGGCGCAGTAACTGACACATTCACCGTTAACCCAGCTTTAGTTAGCATCTGAACCAAATCTTCCATCGAGAAACGGCTAATTTCCCCGTTGATCAGGTTTTGCATACGAGGAGACGACTGACGGAAGACACGGGCAGACTCCTCTAAAGTCCACTGACGCTCTTGGATGTAGCGCTGCAATGAAAGCATTAGCTCCGTTCTAATGCGCAAGCCCTCTAGCTCGGCTATTTCTAGATCCAAAGCGGCGTAATCTAATGCTGGTAAACCACTCAAACCTAAGTCTTGGAGCACGTTCATAATTAGTTTTAGGTATGCTGACGTCAGCCACTACATTATGGGATACTTCTGTAGCGAAAGTAACTAAATTATAGATTCAATTAACGGTGTGTACGCAGTGGCGATGGGTTTCAAATGTTCTAATTGTTATTAAGTCATGACAGACAACTTCTCTCTTATTATTCACGGTGGGGCAGGAGCCCTAG
>JBCDFI010000116.1:0-12124 GCA_039178155.1 Cyanobacteria bacterium P01_H01_bin.105 | reverse complement strand
TGGGAGCTACAGCAGCTGCTATCTGGCCCTTACGATAAAAATAGTGCGGTCGTCACTATCAATGCTGGTGCGGGAGGAACTGATGCGCAGGATTGGGCCGAAATGTTGCTACGGATGTATACCCGCTGGTGTGAACAGCATGACTATAGTGTCAAGCTTGTAGAAGAATCTAAAGGGGATGAAGCCGGGTTAAAATCAGCCACTTTAGAAATTGATGGTCGTTATGCCTATGGCTATCTAAAGGCGGAAAAAGGCACCCATCGGCTGGTGCGCATTTCGCCATTCAATGCCAATGGCAAACGGCAGACCAGTTTTGCTGGCATCGAAGTAATGCCGGTATTGGATGACGCTATTGAACTGGATATTCCTGACAAAGACCTAGAAATCAAGACGTCGCGTTCTGGTGGGGCCGGTGGTCAGAATGTAAACAAGGTTGAAACTGCTGTGCGAATTACCCATTTGCCAACGGGGTTATCGGTGCGGTGTACTCAGGAGCGATCGCAACTACAAAACCGAGAAAAAGCGATGGCACTGCTGAGCGCAAAATTGCTGATTATCGCGCAAGAGCAACAAGCCCAAGCTGTTGCTGATATTCGTGGCGATATGGTGGAAGCCGCCTGGGGTAATCAAATTCGCAATTATGTCTTTCATCCCTATCAAATGGTGAAGGACCTGCGCACTAATGTTGAGACTACTGCTGTTGGCGATGTTATGAACGGTGACCTCGACGCTTTTATTGAGGCGCTGCTTCAGCAAGAAAATCAAATTACTCAAGAAACAGCTGTGTAATCAGTCTCAATCTATAAAGACCTGATACATTACTTAATGTTTGAAGGAATGCTAGTTTTGTCGCTTGCAGTTGACTGTCAAACAACTCTTAACTGTAGCCATTAAACCTTGGAAATCATATTAGAAAAAATTCATGTCCCAGTCTCCTCCGCCCGTAGATACCTCATCGTCTCCTGAACCTACACCTAGCTATGTCAAACTAGCCATGCGCAACATGGTTAAAAAAGGCGGCAAGTCCTTATTTCATTTCTTTCTTACCGCTGCGGGCTTACTGGGGCTACTAGTCGGTTTAGCTTATCTGACTCGATGATCTCGTTGCCTCAAAATTCAATGCCTGATTTAGAACTGTGGGTAGAGACGACAGAGCTATTGGATATTGCTCAACCGTCAGAGTTGCCCACTACATCCACCTGGCAAACGTGGTTTAGCCTATGGCTAAGCGAGCTAACTCCAACGGCATCACCAATCAACCAATATGAAGTAAGCCTTCTACTCACCGATGACATCACCATTCAACGGTTAAACGCCACATATCGTCATCAGGATAAGGCCACCGACGTGCTAGCTTTCGCTGCTCAAGAAACAGATATACCCGGTGCTCAGATTATTTATCAAACATCACCGCTACCTCTAGGAGATGTCATTATTTCCGTAGAAACTGCACAGCGACAGCGACACCATGACGAGTATTCTCTTTCTCAGGAGCTGGCATGGTTGGCTGCCCATGGTCTCTTGCATCTATTAGGATGGGACCATCCCAACGATATTGCCCTGAAAATCATGCTAGAGAAGCAGCATAGTCTTTTGAAACAGCTCAATTTAACTGTTTAGGTCAGCTAGATGTTAATTGTCGAGTCTAAATAGGTAATATACGATTACAAATTTTGATGAAGGTTAACATAGGTTGCCTGCAGAATGATAATTCTTTCGGGAACCTATTGAGTAGTTTCAGGCTTCGATTAATTAGAGCCGAAGAACGTATAAGTCTTCTTGATGGACTATTCAGTAACTCTGACGTTCTGTTTTAGTTGCTGCTACTTAAACTGACCAGCTTTGTACTCCGTACTGACTGACCTATATCACTTCTAGGGTTTATGCATGTCTATTTCCTCTAACCTTCAAACTGCTGCCAAAAACAAAAAAGAAAACAAAACTGCTTGGCAGGTTGCTCCTAACCTATTTGCGAGCTTTCGCTATGCATGGGCAGGTATTGTCTACGCCGTTAGAACTCAGCGAAACTTTCGTGTTCACTTGGCGATTGGGCTAGTTGCATTATCTCTAGGCGTGCTGCTGCACATCAAAGCGATTGAGGCAGCTGTCGTGGCTATAACTATCAGTGCTGTTCTGGTTATGGAATTGATGAACACAGCTTTAGAATCAGTGGTTGATTTGACAGTTGGCCAGACTTATCACGAGTTGGCTAAGATCGCGAAAGACTGTGCTGCCGGAGCTGTTCTCATTTCTGCGATGGCCGCGCTTCTAGTAGCTGGGTTTATTTACTTGCCGCCGTTACTTGCGCTACTAAACACTGGAATCGCTTAAGCTAGGGCTAACCGAGCTTTAGACAAGCAATGATTTTAGTCATTGATAATTACGATAGTTTTACCTACAACCTGGTGCAGTATCTAGGGGAGCTAGGACAAACGCTCTCTGTAGCTGCTGATATTCAGGTTTTTCGCAATGATCAAATTACCCTGGAGGAGATTCGTTCATTATCACCCGATGGAATTCTAATTTCACCGGGACCTGGAACTCCAGATGATGCTGGTATTTCCTTAGCAGTTATCCAAGAGCTGGGACCTACCATCCCGATTTTGGGTGTGTGTCTGGGGCACCAAAGCATTGGTCAGGTGTTTGGCGGTACTGTGACAACTGCTACAGAATTGATGCATGGCAAGACTTCGCCCGTTACTCACACTAACCAGGGAGTGTTCGCGGGTCTTGATATGCCTCTGACGGCAACTCGATACCACAGCCTAGTTGTGGAAAAGGACAGCTGCCCTGAGTGTTTAGAAATTACGGCCTGGGTTGATGACGGTACGATTATGGGGCTACGTCACCGCCAATACCCTCATATTCAAGGTGTGCAGTTTCATCCAGAAAGCGTTTTGACCCAGTCTGGCAAGCAGCTTCTGCATAACTTTTTGAGCGCTATCCCCATACGTGTACCAGCTACTGTCTAAGATTTCGTGTCATTGATCGAGTCCTGCTTAACTTAGAAAACTGTCTGTCCTGTTTAGCGAGTGTTCCAAGGCTGTGGCACTATAACAAGTCATGGGTAGTTGATCTCAATGGGATATGAGGACATTATGAAACGGCGGCAATTGCTTCGGAATGCCAGTGCAACATTTGTCGGTACCCTAGGGTTAGGAATTGCCTCTAATTGGCAATCCTATCAGGCCCAAACAGGGGCTTTAAGCATTACAGCACTGGGGCATATGTGCTTCCGGTTCTCTGGTGGTGGCAAAACTATTTTGACGAATCCCTTTACCCCCCTTGGATGTACTGAAGGGTATACAGCTCCGAGCTTAGCTAGTGCCGATTTGGTTCTAGTTAGTAGCCGATTATTTGATGAAGGATTTATTCCTGACGGTGTAACGGTCAACTACTTGGATGAACCGGGTGCTTATGAGGTCAATGGCCTTAGTGTTCAGGGTGTGGGTATGCCTCACGATCGAGAGGGAGGTAGACGGTTTGGGACTAATACGGCTTGGTTGTGGTCTCAATCTGGGGTCAAAGTGGTTCACCTCGGTGGGGCGGCAGCGCCTATTGACCTAGAGGATAAAATTTTGATTGGTCGTCCTGATGTATTGCTTGTACCAGTAGGCGGTGGGCCAAAGGCGTACAATCCCACGGAAGCCGTTGCTGCTGTCCAGAGTTTGCAACCCAAGGTCGTCATCCCAACGCAATATCGGACCAGCGCCGCCAGCAGCAGCTGTGAATTGGAAGCTGTAGATGAGTTCCTGGGACTGATGGCAGGTACGCCTGTGGATCGAGTAGGCAGTACGCTGACGCTGCAGGGGGGAAGCTTGCCAGCTAGCGGAATGCGGATTAAGGTTCTCTCCTAATGGGATGACTGCTTATATGTCCATGAATTTAGATTATCAACAGCGTCGACAGGCGGTGATGGCTGCCATTGGTCAAGGTACCGCTATTTTTGGCAGCGCACCGACGGCTGTGATGCACAACGATGTGGAACACCCGTTTCGGCAAAACAGTGATTTTTTCTACTTGACCGGGTTTAACGAGCCGGATGCGATCGCAGTTCTAGCTCCTCACCATGATGAACATCAGTTTGTCCTATTTGTCAGACCAAAAGATAAAGAAAAGGAAACCTGGTCAGGCTATCGCACAGGTGTAGAGTTAGCTAAAGAAAAGTACGGTGCCCAAGCAGTCTATCCCATTGAAGAACTTGCAGAAAAGCTGCCCCAGTACGTCGAAAACTCAGATCGTCTCTACTATCACTTTGGTGATGACGGTCGTCTAGACCAGCACATACTGACCCTATGGCGACGGATATTGACCAAGTATCCTAAGCGAGGACGAGGCCCAGTAGCTATTGAAGATGGCCGGTTGCTGATGCAGCAGTTTCGCCGCATCAAAAGTGACCATGAACTGGCACAGATGCGTAAAGCAATTGCTATATCTGCGAAGGCTCACAACCATGCTATAGCCATTGCCCAACCCGGTCGCTACGAATATGAAATCCAGGCAGAAATGGAGCACATTTTTCGACTAGAAGGTGCTTTGGGGCCTGCTTATCCTTCTATTGTGGCCTCTGGTGCTAATGCCTGCATTTTGCACTACATCGAAAACGAACGCCAGATGCAGACAGACGATCTATTGCTGATCGATGCTGGTTGTGCATACGGTTATTACAATGCCGATATTACTCGGACTTTTCCTGTCGGCGAAAGCTTTACCCCTGAGCAGCGTATTCTCTATGAGTTAGTTCTAGAAGCTCAGCTAAAGGCCATTGAGGCTGTCCAGCCAGGACGTCCCTTTAATGACTTTCATGATGCTGCTACTCGCATTATCACGGAAGGTCTCGTGAGTCTGGGCCTGCTCAAAGGTAATGTGGACACACTAATCGAAGAAAAAAAACATAAAGCCTTTTTTATGCACGGTACGGGGCATTTTTTAGGATTAGATGTGCATGATAGCGGTACCTTGCGTAACCCTGACAAAACTTGGCAACCTTTTGCTGCGGGTAATGTGGTGACGGTTGAACCGGGTATTTACATTGCTCCTAACTATGAGCCAGAGGAAGGACAACCCGATGTAGAGCAACGCTGGCGCGGTATTGGTATACGGATTGAAGATGATGTGTTGGTGACCCCAGGGGGGCACGAAATTCTAACGGCAGCTGTGCCTAAAAGCCTGGAAGCTATGGAATCCCGTTTACAGCGTTGAGTATTTCTCGAAATCACTAAGGGTGTCTCGTCAATCTACTTTTTGCACTAATTTGTATTGATACGGGCATGCTAGTGGCGAATAGTCATTCATCTGTGTCGTCATTAGCTGAGATTGCCCCAATGCTGCTGATCTGAAATAACAAAATTCGGATGAAGCAAAGACAGAGGAATTCTACAAACCGCATAATTTTAACGTTCGATATCTCCAACGTTGTGCAAATGCGGTTACTCTTGATTTGCACTATTGATCCTAAGTTTGCTGAGCTGTTTAACGGCTTTGGGATCACCACTGTTAAAAGGAACTGAAGCTGTGCATTGGAATCCTTCACTATCTGGTAAGGGTATTGTCCGTCGGATGTCTGGTTTGACATCCGGTGTGATAGGTATTTTGGGGGCTGTTTTAATTGCCTTACCAGCCGACGCGGCTAACCTTCAGTTTTGGCGTTTTGATCAGCAGCAAAATCGTTTAACGTTTACCACTGATACTCAGGTCCGACCAACGGCCCAGCTGATTTTTAATCCGACACGGTTGGTTATTGATTTGCCAGGTACTCAAATTACCAGTTCGACCAATCGACAACGACTACAGGCAGGATTACAGGAGGTTCGGGTTGGTCAACTCGATGAACAAACGGCTCGTATTGTGATCGAGCTAGCACCGGGCTATACCTTAGATCCACAGCAAGTCCAAGTACGAGGCGAGACTAACCGACGTTGGTTTGTACAGCTGCCTGAGCTAACGCAAGATGGGGAAAACCCTCGTCAATCGGCTTCATCCAATCAACGATCAGATCAACAACCTAGTCAGACAGCCAATCAAGTTACAACTGACAATGCGCCGACTCAAGCACAGCAGACAACTCGGGTGCAAAGCATCGTCGCAACCGCAGATGGCTTTTTTATTCGGGTGTCAGGCCAAGCTCCGGAAATCCGTCTTAGCCGTTCTCGGCGTCGTGATCCAGAACGAACGATAACAATAGAACTCCCTGATAGTTCTATTGCATCCAGGCTAACCCCTGCTTCGCTACCCGATAATCGCTACAGTATCGAAAGCTGGGATGTCTCTCAGCGCGATTCGAGTGTGTTTATCACGATGATGCTAGGAGAGGATAGTCCTGACTGGCGACCTATTGTGACTGAAATTGGCAATAGTTTGCGAGGAATTTCTGTACTTCCGGACAAAGTGGCGATTCGTGATATCCCCGATAGTGCTCCTCGCGAGATTGTTCAGGAGCCTGCACCAGTTACAACCCGCCCCTCAGAAGTCAGAGTGCCGGATAGGACGTCGTCTAACCGTCCCAATGTATCCGAGGCCCCGTCTACTAACCTGCCTCAGGTCCCTCAGGGCCGTATTGTTGTCGCTCTCGACCCTGGCCACGGGGGACGTGACCCTGGTGCTGTTGGTATTGGTGGTCTCCAAGAAAAGCAGGTGATTTTTCCGATTTCTCAGCAGGTAGCGACTATTCTGCGTCAGCAGGGTGTAGAGGTCGTTATGACCCGCAATAGCGATATTGAGTTAGATCTTGATCCTCGTGTGCAAATTGCTGAGCGTGCCGATGCCGATCTTTTTGTGAGCATTCACGCAAATGCTATTAATCTTAGTCGGCCAGATGTGAATGGGTTAGAAACCTATTATTACTCCAGTGCTGGTGCCCGTTTTGCACGGACTGTGCATGACATTGTTCTACGAACTATGGGTATGCGAGACCGGCGTGTTCGACAAGCTCGCTTTTATGTGATTCGTCGCACCTCTATGCCCGCGATCTTAATTGAAGTTGGATTTGTTACAGGAGCTGAAGATATTCACAACCTACGCGATCCAGAGTGGCGTAGTCGGATGGCAAATGCGATCGCACGCGGCATCCTGACCCATATTCAACGTGAACTGTAGAAAAGCTCTTAGACTCTTCTACTCAGGCATCGACTTTTTTTACTTATGCTCCGGATGTTCAGTCGCTTCGCAAGGTTCACCGAGGGTATTAATCTTACGAATTAGCTGCTGTAAACGACCAAAATCACGATGATTAAACTGAAATACCAGTCGAGGCAGTTCTGCAGTTTCGTCGCTTTTTTCTTCTGGTAGAGCATCCGTTATCTCGATTTTTCCGGTTGCTACAATGTCGCTAAAAGATTGGTTGAGCTCATCTAACGCTCCCGATCGTAAACACGAATTGAGGCGTAAGATCAGCCGTTCATCTACATATCGACTGGAATGAAATACCCGATAGTAATTTGTTATCTCATGCCATGCGTCGTCAATATTATTAGTCATGACATAGAGACTCGGATCATCGGGACTGATCAGCTGGTTTGCCATCAGATGTTCCCGTATATAGGTATCCCAGCCTTGCCAGTAGTTGCCGCCAGGATGATCAACTAGCACAATTGGCATTGGTTCCGCTTTACCTGTCTGCACAAGTGTGAGCGATTCAAATGCTTCATCCTGAGTACCAAAGCCTCCAGGAAATACGACCAAAGCGTCACATTCCCTCAAGAAAAACAGCTTACGTGTAAAAAAGTATTTGAACGTCAAAAGTTTAGGATCATTCTCCATAATTGGATTTGACCCTTGTTCAAAAGGTAGTCGAATATTTAAACCAAAGGAGTGATCGACGCCAGCCCCCTCATTTCCTGCTTCCATGATGCCTGGGCCAGCACCTGTCATAATCATAAATCCCTGGTTAGCCGCTCGCTGGGCAAATGTCTTTGCTAATTGGTAGTCAGGATGATTTGCGGGAGTACGGGCTGAGCCAAAAACAGCGATTTTGCGAGTATGACGGTACGGATAAAAGCCCTGGAAACCCAGTTCCATATCCTGTAGCGTATTGCTCAAAATCTTCCAATCTAAGCGATCAGCCTCTCGCCCAATCATTCTCACTAAGGTTTCTAAAATCTGTTGAATAACTGCCCCATGCTCCATGGAAGGTAGCTGTGTGACAATTTCAGAAATCTTCTCTTGTAAGTGAGTAGGTAATTTTGTTGTAGAGGTGGCCATAAAACACGAGTTAGTGAAGATTCTTAGCCGTTTGCTCAGGGCGTCTAACTCCCTAATTGTATAGCAATGCTTTACTGCAGTAGATGCTTGTTACTCCTACTGTTGCTGTTGCCATCACATGTGCTTGGCACTCTTTGTATAGCCTGATGTCAAGCAATAAATGCCCTCTTGATATTCAAGGGGGCAGCAGCAGCCTATGTTCCTGACGCACAGCATATTTTTTAGACTAGATATCATTAAAATAACGGTTCCAACAAATATTGTTGAAACCGTCAAAAGGCCTATAAATGGATATATTCAGCAGCTGACAATAAAACAGCCTGACTAAGACTTGTACATTGATTGATTAAAGCTACAGGTATTGAAACGCCTATAGGTACTTTTCAAGCGTATTGGCTAAGGTCGTCTTTGGTACAGCACCGACTACCATGTCAACACGTTGACCATCTTTGAAAATCATCAAGGTTGGAATACTTCGGATGCCATACTGGCTAGCAACCTTGGGGTTATCATCCGTGTTGACTTTAACAACTTTGATCTTGCCATCGTACTGCTCAGAAATCTCATCTACGACGGGGGCAACCATCCGGCAGGGACCACACCAAGGGGCCCAGAAGTCTACAAGCACCGGTAGCTCGCTTTTGAGAACTTCTTGTTCGAATGTCGAATCTGTGACTTGTGCGGCTGACATCCCTATATTCCTTGTCGACAAATATCAGATTATTACCATAGCTGATTTTGGCTTATGACTCATATCAGCATTGGAAAAATCAACCTTAAGAATACCCTTTTATGACCGCTTCTATTGTCTGTAATAGCTTTATTGAAGGTCTTTGATGTTAAAGCTGATTAGTCTTGTATGGTTTATTCAAGTATAAGAATCACCAATATCGAACGAATTATACATATAGGAACCGCCTAAACCAAACTGGTTTAGGCGGAGTGTGGTGTGAGGAGTGAACGGAAACTTCCGTCTCCGCTTTCTGTCCTATTGTAGGTCAAGTCTCAGCTTTTGCCATCCCCTTCATACAAGGTCTGACGCGGATTTTAAGTTTTGTTTTATTGCGAGCGCAATAAAACAGTAAAGGTAGTGAGCCTAGTCATCATGAAGGCTCGATGTTTATCAAATTGCGCTGAAAAAATCTGGTCTTTAAAGAGGGATACAGTCTGCTTTATAGAAAAAGAATGCTCTCGATAAACATAAATTCCATCTAAAACAGGTGGTTTTTCGGCAGAAAAAATTACTTTCTAGATAGAGATTATTTGCCCATCCCCAGCTGTTGGGCTTTTTGATAAACTTTACCCTCTGTCAGTAAGGATGGAGCAATTACAACTTCTACCTGTTGCATATCCTTTAAATCTTTAGCGCCCAGGGTGCCCATACTTGTTTTTAATGCTCCCAGTAGATTATGGGTTCCATCGTCGAGCTCAGCTGGTCCCCGTAAAATCTGTTGAAGACTACCTGTAGTGCCTACCTGAATCCGGGTGCCTCTTGGTAGTACTGGACTTGGCGTAGCCATCCCCCAGTGAAAACCACGTCCAGGAGCTTCAGCAGCTCGGGCGAAAGGGGACCCAATCATCACAGCATCGGCACCAGAAGCAATTGATTTGCAAATATCGCCTCCTGTTACTAGACCACCATCTGCAATGACTGGAATATACTGTCCCGTCTCGCGCTGGTAGTCATCTCGGGCTGCCGCGCAATCAGAGACAGCAGTCGCTTGGGGAATACCTACACCTAAGACTCCCCGAGAGGTGCAGGCTGCTCCGGGGCCAATGCCCACTAGCACAGCTGCTGCGCCAGCTTTCATGAGTTCTAGGGTGACATCGTAAGTGACACAGTTCCCCAAAATCACAGGCATTGGCATTTCTGCACAGAAACTTGCTAAGTCTAGGGGGACTATGGACTCAGGTGCTAGATGGTTTGTAGAGACTACCGTTGCTTGAATAAAAACTAGATCAGCTTTAGCCTCAGCCACGATTTCGCCATATTTTGCAGCTCCCATGGGGGTTAGACTGACGGCTGCAATGCCATCTTGAGCTTTGATATCTAAAATACGCTTTTTAATCAGCTCTGGTTGAACTGGCTGGGCATATATTTCCTGCATCAGGGGTACAAACTCTGCTTTGCCCACAGATGTGATCTGATCCAAAATTGGATTGGGATCGGCGTAGCGAGTTTGGATTCCTTCTAGATTTAAAACACCAAGAGCCCCTAGTTTTGAGAGTTCTACGGCCATACGAACGTCAATAACACCGTCCATCGCACTCGCAATGATGGGTATTTCACGTTCTATATTGCCAAGGGTCCAACGTGTATCGGCTAATTCAGGATCTAGAGTTTTGGGTCCGGGCACCAATGCGATTTCATCAATGCCATAGGCACGCCTTGCTGTTTTGCCACGACCAAGTTGAATGTTCACTGATATCTCCTTCCCAAGATGATTAGGTTAGCCTAGCAAAGAAAGAAATCGATACTCAATCTTTGTGAGTAGGCAGCACGGGAATTTGACTCAGAGCGTTTTTATACTGATGAGATAATGACCGGTTAAGGCTTGAGCATGGCAAGCTAGGGCCATTTGACGAGATAAACTCTCGACAGAGCAAAAAGGTGTACGCCTCATCAGTGTTGTAACAGACCAATGCCTATAGGCTAACGGGGTATGCTTAACAATACTTGCTGAGTGCATAGTTGGTCTGAGATATCTTTATCTCGGTCGTATGTAGCAGGCGCATATGCCATCTGCTTCGGTTTGATTGATTTAAATCAAGGGGCCTTAGGGGTTGTGTCGTGGATGCAGTTTAGACTCCGTTAATGAGCTATTAGCAATTACTGTGAACCTATCGTCACTAAAGTTTTTTAGAAATCTGCGGGCTAATAATCGTCAGTTTGCGGTTATTGGTTTGGGCCGCTTTGGGCGCGCTGTGTGTCTCACACTTCACGGTATGGGGTATGAGGTTTTGGGGATTGATTATGACGAAAACCGTGTTGCTCAGGTATTAACTGATCAAATAGCAGCTCATGCGGTCCAAATGGATTCGACCCAGCCCTCTGCTCTCCAAGAGGCGGGAATTCCTGACTTTGATACGGTGATTGTTGCTATTGGTAACTATATTCAAGAGAGCATTATCACCACTCTTAACGTTAAAGAGGCAGGTGTCTCAAACGTAGTTGCCAAAGCATCTACAGAAATCCATGGCAAGCTTCTTCGACGGGTAGGGGCCGATCATGTTGTATTTCCTGAGTATGAAATGGGCTGTGAATTGGCCCGTTCGTTGACTCGTCCCGGAGTGTTGGATCGATTTGAACTTGACCCAGACCACAGCATTGTGGAGGTGGTGGTGCCACAGGAATTTGATGGTAAGACGATCGTTGAGCTTGATTTACGCAACCACTATGGATTAACTCTGATGGCTATCAGTAAGGAGAATGCCATGGATAAGTTTGAGATTAATCCTAGCCCAGTTACGCGATTAAAGGCTGGAAATTTGATGGTGGTAGTAGGGGCGAATACCGGTATTGATAAACTGCCTATGTGAGGGTTGGTAGCAGCTGTATCCTTTCGTTACGGCCGTGTGCATTAGATGGTAGATGGTTGACGGGAGTGAGTATGAAAGTTATTGGTCTTATGAGCGGCACCTCTGTCGATGGTATTGATGCGGCCTTAGTTGACGTAACTGGTACGGGATACGCGCTGCATGTTGAGCTATTGGCAACGTACAGTGCTGATTATTCAAGGGAGCTACGAAATCACATTCTTGCCGTGTGTGCTGGTGAGCCTATGACGATGGCCAACATTGCTTGCATGGATGATGAAATTGCGATCGCATTTGCCAACGCAGCCAATCACTTAGGCAAGGCCGATCTGATTGCTTCCCATGGGCAAACGATTTATCATCGCCCTCCAACTGCAAACCATTTAGG
>JBCDFI010000115.1:0-12137 GCA_039178155.1 Cyanobacteria bacterium P01_H01_bin.105 | reverse complement strand
CTGCAGGCCAAAACTCAGCTAATCGACACGGTTGATGCGACTGCCGCTATTCTTTACCCAATTATTTTGGCAGATCGACTGGCGGTGATTGTCTCACGACCGGGGCTACCGCTGTTTTACTACGAAACTCAATTGCCTCAGACGGATATCGAGGCTACCCTAGCCCAGCTGCGGCTTTATCTCAATCCTCACTTTTTTGAGGAGGATCGGCTCCAGCTGGCGCAGCAGATTTATGATTGGCTGATCCGTCCCGCAGAAGAATTTTTAGCCGATACCCAAACCCTGGTTTTTGTCTTAGATGGGCCACTACGCAACTTACCGATGGCAGCTTTGCACGATGGTAAACAGTATTTAATTGAACGCTACAGCATTGCCTTGAGTCCGGGATTACAGCTGCTAGAACCGCAGTCTCTCAATGTTGACCAGTTAGATGTGTTTACCGGTGGTCTGAGTGAGGCGCAGCCAGGTTTCTCTGCCTTACCTGCTGTCAATACCGAAGTGACCCAAATTGCAGCAACGCTACCGACCACTCAGCTGCTCAACCACACCTTTACCACCGAGCGACTGAGGGATACCCTCAGCGAAATTCCTTTTTCGGTAGTGCATTTGGCGACCCACGGTCAGTTTAGCTCGCGAGCAGAAGACACCTTCCTGGTGACCTGGGATGGTCGCATCAATGTTCAAGACCTCGATGCCCTGCTGCAGCCCAGAGGGCGAGATCCAAAACAGCCCCTAGAACTATTGGTGCTTAGCGCCTGTCAAACTGCCACTGGAGATAAACGAGCTGCCCTAGGTTTGGCTGGAATTGCCCTGCGTTCTGGAGCCCGTAGTACCCTGGCAACACTTTGGCAGGTAAACGATGAATCGACCTCTACCCTGATGGTAGAGTTTTATCAACAGCTAACCGCGAATCCAGGGATGAGTAAGGCTGCGGCTCTCAGAGCGGCACAGCTTAGTTTGTTAAAACAGCCGCAATACCAGCAGCCTTTTTACTGGGCACCGTTTGTGTTGGTGGGTAACTGGCTGTAATAGCTCTGCGGTTGGTTTATGAAGCGATGCTAAACCTGAGGGAACCAAACAAGAAAATTGAATAAGGGTTTTGCTTGAATTCCCATTGTGTCTCCTCTAAGGAGGGATAACTGATGACACTAATGAAGACCATAGGTGTACCCATGTACCCTTAAAGTCTCCTTCTAATCCTCACGTTAAGATCTGATGTTCACGAAATCTTCCCTGTACAGTCGCTTTGGTTTAACCTTGCTGGTATCGCTTGGGTTTGCACTTAGCTCCACGGTGCAGGCGGCAACGACGCAATCTTCCCAAAATCAGTCGGATACTTCTGTTATTGCAGCGGTTACCCCCTATGTGCTGTTTGAACCACCTAACGATGACAAAGTTGACAATTCTCGTGGCGGAGCGTCGCGTCCTGTAGAACAAAAATGTATTCAGGATGAATCATCTGCATTGCCCCTGACGGCACTAATTCCCCAATCTGGGGTGGGGCTGACGGTGGCTGCTCATCCTACTCTACTGGTCTATGTCCCTCCGACAGTGGCAACCCAAGCCCATTTAACCCTAAGAGATGCTAACCATACTGGACTATACCAAGGCCAGGTGCAAATTCCTCAAACCGGCGGTATTCTCAGCATTGCGTTGCCGATCGATAGCCCCGAATTAGCGGTTGAGGAAACGTATCATTGGTCCCTGGCGCTGCTTTGCCAACCAACACAAACAGACATCCCTATTACCAGTGGTCAGATTCGTCGTGTGGAACTTTCGGATGCGGTCCCAGAGCGGTCGTTGTTATCCCAGGCGGTGACCTATGGGCGATCTGGAGTTTGGCATGACATGCTAGTAAACCTCGCTTTGCTAAAACAAACTGAACCAGACAACCCTAGCCTCAATGCAAATTGGATTGAGGTGCTCCAGTCTGAAAATCTAGGTGCGATCGCAAATACGCCACTACTTGACTAAAAGATTGGGTGCTCAACGCAAGCCCTACAGGCTCAAACTCAGGCTAGGAAAAGGAAAAAAAGAATCACATCCGTTAAGTTGCTTCTAAACTAAACGTAATTAGCCTGATTTCTCCTTATTCCTGTTCCTTCCGCATAAATACCCAACCAATATTTTTAGCTTGGATACAATATTAGATTTAAGCCAATTTACCCTCTTATTTGTCGTGGGGAACGTTAGCAGTCCTGCGATAATACAGGGCGTGTGTTCCAGTAGAAAAAACTAAAATCAACAGTACCCCTCCCATGAATTAAATGCGATGGATTGCGGCACTTTTAACAACGCCGATTGTGGCTGGTGTAGTCATAGCCATAAGATTTACAGGCACACTACAGTTATTAGAGTGGGCAATTTATGATCAGTATTTTCAACTACGTCTGACAGAACCCATTGATGAACGCATTTTACTAGTTACCGTCGATGAATCTGACATCAGTACCCTAGGGCAGTGGCCTCTCTCCGACGCCACCCTGACTCAGCTAATTCGTAATCTCAACCAGCATCAGCCAGCGGTGATTGGCCTAGACCTATACCGGGACCTGCCGGTGGAGCCTGGTTATGAAGACTGGCTCAGGGTGATGGCATCGACACCCAATCTGGTGGGGGTGGAAAAGTCCATTGGGCGAACCGTGGCACCGCCTGCAGAGCTGGAACGACGGGGACAGGTGGCCCTGACGGATTTACTGGTGGATACAGATGGCAAATTTCGACGGGGGCTATTATCTCACCCTAATGCCGATAACCAGCTACGGTTAGGCCTAGGGGCTGAGCTAGCGATCCGGTATTTGGCCACTAAAGGGATCTCCCAAGAGGTGGTCGATGGAGAGCAGAAAATCTATCGTCTGGGTCAGGCTGTTTTGAGCCCCCTGCGGGGCAACGCCGGTGGCTATATTCGCACCGATGCGGGGGGCTACCAGATGTTGATTAACTTTCGAGGCCATGCCCATCGCTTCCCCCAGGTGTCGGTTACGGAGGTTTTAGAGAATCGCCTAGATCCGGATCTGGTCCGCGATCGCATGGTTATTATCGGCGGGGTGGCCGCCAGTCTCAATGACTTGTTTTATACTCCCTACAGCAGCCGCCTAGTCAATACGCCAGAAGCCACAGCAGGAACGGTAATCCATGCAAACCTGGCCAGTACGCTAGTCAGTGCGGCGCTAGATGGACGGGCGGTACTGCGAGTGTGGCCTGAGTCCGTTGAAGTGATATGGATCGTCCTTTGGTCTGGTTTAGGGGCTATCGGCTACCAGTGGTTGCTAGAATCCAAACGCCACAGCAAGCGTAGACTGACCCGTTTGGCTGTATTGGTGATTTCTGTAGTCTTAGCAGGCGGATTCCTGAGCGTTGGTAGCTATCTCGCTTTTGTAGGGAGTTGGTGGATTCCGGTAGTCCCTCCGTTTTTGGCACTCATTGGTTCTGCCAGTGCGATCGCAGGATATGAAATTCTGAAGCTGCAACAATATCGCATTGAGCTAGCCCAGCAAAACCTTAAACTTGAGAAAGACAAAATTCGAGCTGAGGCTGCTTCTCAAGCTAAAAGTCAGTTTTTAGCCAAGATGAGCCATGAATTTCGAACGCCGCTCAACGCTATCTTAGGATTTACTCAGCTGATGGGCCAAGATGCATCGTTGACCGAATCACAACAAAAGACCTTAGACATTATTAATCTCAGTGGCGAGCATCTGCTAAATCTCATTAATGACATTCTCGAACTATCTAAAATTGAAGCCAATCGAGTTGTCTTACACGAAACAAATGTAGACATCTACGGTCTCCTTGAGATGCTCCAGGCCATGCTAGAGCCAAAAGCGATCGCAAAAGATCTTCAGCTCCATTTCGAACGGAGTGACACGGTGCCCCAGTTCGTAACAATAGATGAAGGTAAACTGCGCCAAGTGCTCATTAATCTACTCGACAACGCGATCAAGTTTACCCAACAGGGCCATATTGTTCTTCGACTTTCAGGGACCACAAGCGATCGATCTAAGATTCTTCTACACTTTGAAGTAGAGGATATGGGACCTGGCATCAGCGAGGACCAAGTCTCTGCACTTTTTGAAATTTTTACCCAAGGTAAAGTAGGTCAGACTGTTTTAGATGGAGTCGGGCTGGGGCTGCCCATTAGCCAACAGCTTGTAAATTTAATGGGGGGAGAGATTACGGTCAACACCGCTTTATATCAAGGAACAACATTTCAATTTGATATTCCAGCCAGTTTAGAATATTCACCCAACCACAAGAGCCTGCCATCAGTACAAAAAGTAAGTGGTCTAGTCTCTGATCAAGTTTTTCGGGTATTGATTGCTGACGATGAGCCCATTAGTCGCAAACTTTTAAACAAACTGCTGACGTCGTTGGGGTTTCAGATCCGTGAAGCGACCAATGGACAAGAAGCGGTTGAGCTTTGGGAAAGCTGGCATCCCCATTTTATTTGGATGGATATGCAAATGCCAGTCATGAATGGTTGCGAAGCCACTCGCCGAATTCGACAAAAAAGTCGAGAAAATAATGCGGTCTCGACCACCATTGTGGCCCTGACTGCCAGTGCTCTTGCTAAAGATCGCGAGCTGAGTCTGGGAGCTGGCTGCGATGACTTTGTTAGTAAACCCTTCCGGCAAGATGAACTCCTTGACAAGTTGTCTCAATACTTAGGAGTTCGCTATCGATAAACCATGACTGATTGTGGTGTAAAGACAAGAGATACCGTCTCCTAGTTTCCGAACTGCTCGAAAGATTAGGTCATAGGCTGGGAGGTGCCAGGGCCAAGTTTTAGGCGATCAGTTCTGCTGTCTTGGTTTCAGGTGTGCTGACCTGATTTGGTTCATTTGGTTCATAGAGATATTCAAACCAGTTACCAAAGGGATCGCGACCATAAAAAGAAGCGGTACCGTCGCGGTGCTCGTGAATTTCGGTCAATTTAATGTCTTCTTGGCTGAGTTTGGCATAGGCTTCATCGATAGCTGAGCGCTCATCAAAGACAAAACCAAAGTGTGGTCCTGCTTGCTCATAATCCGGGCTGAGCAGAGCCAAACCATCGTTGCCTGCTTTGAGATATGCCCAGTCGTTATCTTGCCAAATCAGGTTCATTCCTAAATTTTGATAAAACTTGGCAGCGACGGCAATATCATTAACGCAAATTGCCACATGGCCCAAACGTTTGAGTTCCATTAGATTTACTATCCTTTAGCGATCGGCGTCTCTCTATTGTAGATGGGGATGCAGCTGAGTGTGGGTTACTGAAATCTATACCTTTGCCCACACAGCAGCTCAGAGAACAGCAAAAGAGGTCAATTATTTGACCGTCACCGACTACGGTTTTCCCTAACAGGGACTATGGGGACATCGATTACTATAAAGTCACAGCAAAAGAAGGATTAAAACATCATGGATGCCGCATTTGACAGTGATAAACGCAAACTTTTATCAGCTCTTTCCCACGGGTCTATCTTCCTGAGTCAGCTTTTATTCTCTGCTGGTCTACCTGCTGCCCTGTGGATTATTTCTGATGATCCAGTGGTCAAAGAAAATTCTAAAGAAGCGTTGAATTTTCACCTGAATATCTGGATTTACAGCTTTATCATCGGGATTTTATGTTGGCTGTTGATTGGCTGGTTGTTTGTCGTTCCCCTACTTATTTTTCAATGGGTAATGCCAATTTTGGCAATTTGGCACAGTTTTAGCAGCCCCGATAGTGCTTTTAAATACCCATTTGTTCTAGGTTTGCTCTAACGGACAAAGGAGCACATGACTCTAAAGGGCTGCTACCAAAGGAAAACTTCCCATAGGGACATTGCTTGTGTCAGGGAAAATACTGAGTCTATTTCAATATTTGATGACACTTAAAGACTTGACATATCTCCTGATGGAACTCTGACTACGGTGAATAGAAGAATAAGCAGTCCAATCTTTAGACGGGCTGCTTTTTTCATCACTCCATTCGGCAAAGCTCTGTGAATAAACATCGCTGGTTTAATCTGACTGAGTATGCCCTGCTTTTGGGCTCTGGTGCGGGCACTGTCGCTTCGATAGCGACACAGCAGGCTCTATTGGCAGCGGCCCCACTCTCCTTATTAGCAGGATTAGGGCTGATTAGTCGGCGACAGCTCCAGACAAAACTTGATCAAAGTCAGTCAGTCATGTTGTCGGTCAATAGTAGTTTGCATGACCGTTTGCATGACGTGCAAGAACAGCTAGAAGAGTTGCCTACCCATGAGCAATTGCAAGCCGTGCGACAGTCGGTCGTGGCTCAGAGCCAACAAGATATTTTGAGCTTATCTCAACTGTTCGAATATACGCGGAATATGTTGCTAGAAAAGATCGACGAGAAAGAGATTCCAGATCTGCAGAAAATCCATGAAGAAATCGCAAAGCTGCAGGAACATGACTCAAAGCTGAACATTGGCCTAAAAAGTGTTAGAGCTCGCTGTCAGCAACCTGTAGATACAAGTCGTATTGAGGCGGCTGAGGCGATGGTGACAAAACTCAAGGCTGAATTGATGCAGCTACGGGTACATATTGATGTATTTGGAGCCGATACAAAAAACAACTATTCCGGACTCAGTGACCAACTGCAGTATCTAAAGCAACAGGTTCAGCAACTGACAACAGAGGAGCGTCAGTCGTTATTAAAAGCAGAGGTTCAGGAGTTAGTTAAAACGATTGCAAATATGGTTCCTCGGGATGAATTTTTAGAGCTGTCGGGCCGTTTGCAAGAAATGCAGGCAGACAAGTCGCCTATGCTGACTCCTAGTTTTACGGCAGCTAAATCAAGTTCTATGGAGCAGCTGCAACGGCGAGTAGGTACGCTAGAGCAAGAGTTGGACAAGATGACTAACTCTGTACTGGAGGCTGTGGCTGAAACCCTAGAACCATTGCAAAATCAGAAAGTAGATGGTTTTGAGCAACTGCAGCAGCGGTTGGACGCGACAGATCAGCAAATGAACTCAATCACCGAGTCTGTACTGGAGGCCGTGGCTGAAACCTTAGAACCTTTGCAAACCTCCATATCACGCACGGCTGAATCCCCTATCACTGACACTCAGTGGCTGTTTGATTTTGACAATACTGAAGGAAAGTCCAACAGCCGACAGGCATTGGAACAGCTTTTGGCTAGGGCTCAAAAAAGAATCGTGTTGGTCTGGCCCTGGTCGGATAGTGTAGAACTTGATGATGATCTTCTGCAGCAGCTCCGACAAGTACTGGAGCGTGGCTGTCGGTTAGAGATTGGCTGGTGTCACCAGGGAGATAATCGTGAACATCTTTTGTTGCGGTCTATTAGTCAGCGCTGGAGTGAAAGCAACGCTCGTCATCGCCAGTTAAAACAGGCTCTCAATCAGCTACTGCCTCTAAAGCAAGACTACCCAGCTCTATTCTCCTTTAAGATTTTAGGAACTACTGAGAACTTTGCTGTATGTGATGCGACCTCTGCCCTGATCGGCATGCAGGCCTTATCCACCCAAACGAGCCTGTTCCCAACGATAAAGCTAAAGCTACGCACAGTTGAGCCAACGGTGATTCAACCCTTAATTCAGCGTTTTGAGAATCCTGTGATTGACGCGGAGGATACGGCTGCCTACTTCAATCGAGGGATTACTCGCTATGACATGCGAGATTGCTCTGGCGCAATTGATGATTTTACCCAGGTTATTGATCTTTGCCCTAGTGCCATCGCCCATAACTGTCGTGGTGTTGCCTGGATGGAAGTCAATGAATATGCCAAAGCGCTTCAGGACTTTGGCCATGCCATTCGCTTAAACTCTGGATTATTTGCGGCTCGCTGTAACCGAGGCGTGTTGAGAATTGATATACGTGATTATGAGGGAGCCCTTGCAGATTTAGTGGCAGCGGTAGATTGTTGTCCCCAGAGTGCAATTCCTTACTTTTATCAGGGACGAATTTTTCAATTACAGGGCGAGTTACGTCAGGCTGTTAGCAAATTTGCTCTAGCTATTGAACGTCAACCTAAATTAGCCCTTGCCTACTGCTATCGTGGGACAGCTTATCAAAAGCAGGGTAAGGTACTGCAAGCAATTGCTGACCTGGAAACAGCGGCCCGGTTACTGCGCACTACTGGGGATGTGAATAATCTCAAACAGGTGACACGTAAGTTGGACAAACTAAAGCAAGTACTGCAGGTAAAAGCAACAGTAACTTTGTAGATGTTACTAGAGCAGAATTATGGACAGAAGAGAGAGGTTTTCTTGCCTCTCCTGTTTGTGTTTGCTTAGGCGGTAACTGTTTGGGCAAGCTGACCCATGATACCGATCTCACTACAAACTTCGTAGAATTTTACCTCCGGTGGAGCGACAAAGAGGCTGGATAGCTCTCTGACAATCTTTTGATAGGTAGGGCTCTGGTGGGCGTCCATATTGTCGACGTTGTCCCACAAAATGACTGCGATGCCTTTATCGGTACCGGGCTCTTGGAAAAGATAGGCACCTTTAAATCCATCATCGTAGGTGGTAACGGCCTGTTCGTATAGTTGGCGAGCTTCGGAAAAGCGACCGGGTTTGAATTCGCCAATAGCAATATAGGCCTGCTTATGCTTAAGAAAATCGGTAAAGTCAGTCATAGTACTCTTAGGTTTCGACAGGGATGGCACTATCAGTGTGTGACAGAGGCTGCTAAGTGTGTCTATTTTGTGACGTTGGTTTGTGATTCTTAGGGTTGATTAATGCCTGACGGTGTTTGATAAAGTTATTTGTGCCGGGGATCAGAACGGTGGAATGTTTCAATCTATTTGATTTATTTTCTTAGGTAATTTGAAAGCGGTATCGATCTGTCGATAGAGGGCTGCTCGGTTGCCGGAGTTGTCGAGTATCTGATCGGCTTGATCGGCTTTTTTGCTCAGGGGTAGCTGACTGGTAATACGAATCTGGGCTTCGGCTTGAGAGAGATTGTTGCGGGCCATTAGTCGCTGTTGCTGTTGCTGAGGGGTACAGACAACGACCCATATTTCGCTGACTAGGTGAGTGAGGTTGGCTTCAAATAGTAGGGGAATCGCATAGACCAGGGGTTGTGTGGGAGGATACTCGCTACGTACTTGGGTAAATCGCTGGCGTACAAAGGGATGAATTTGCTGTTCTACCCAGTGTTTTTCGTCGGAGTGATTAAAAATAATGGTGCCTAACTGCCGACGGTTGAGTGAACCGTTGGGTAGCAGAATATCTGGGCCGTAGCGTTGTACCAAGTTTGTGAGGATAGGAGAATCGATGGCTACGGCTGCATGAGCGTAACTATCGGCATCAAGGATGGGTAGCTGGTAGGTCTGAGCTAGATAGTCTGAGACAGTGGATTTTCCGGTGGCAATTCCCCCGGTCAGTCCAATGATTCGCTGATTATCGGTGTCATTCATGGAGGGTGGCCCACTGGACTAATGCTTCGGTGAGGCCCTCTAACGTATAGGTAGTGGCTTCAATATCGATGCGCTCTAAGTCTTCGGAGCAGGTTTGGGTGGTTTGGGGGCCGATAGATGCGATCGCAACCCCTTCTATGACCCCCATCCAATCTTCTCCAAACTGAGCCATCATCAGCTGCTTAAAATGCCGCACCGTTTTAGAGCTGGCAAATGTCACCACATCGATTTGCCCCTGCTGGAGGGCACTAGCGGCCCCAGCCGTCATCGTCTCCGGACAGCCAGACTCATAGGCCGCCACCTCAGCCACCTCAGCACCCTGGGCTGAAAATTCTTTTATCAAAATATCCCGCCCGCCGGTTTCTACCCGTGGAAACAACAGATGCAACCCGGCCAGAGGAACAGGAAAACTCTCGACTAAAGAATCGGCCACATAGTTAGCCGGAACAAAATCGGCTTTTAAGCCTCGCTCTTCTAAGGTTTTAGCCGTTTTTTTACCCACTACCGCTAGCTTTAAGTGAGCTAACCGTCGGAGATCATAGCCCTGATCCAACAGCCGATCCAAGAAAAAATTGACCGCGTTGGCCGATGTCAAAATCAACCAGTCAAATCCGTGTAATGTCTCTAATGCTTGATCTAAGGCGGTCCAGCTTGACGGTGGCCGAATTTCTAAAGCAGGCATGTCAATAACCGTAGCTCCTTGATGGGTGAGCATCTCGGTAAATAGACTGGATTGACCGGTGGCGCGAGTTACTAGAACTGTTTTGTTGTCTAGCCGACCCTTGGAGAGGCTGTCAGCGAGCATAGGCGGACTCAAAAACTCTCGTAAGCGTACCACCTCACCAATGACAATAATGCAGGGAGATAGCTGTTCTCCCTTAGTCAACTGGGAAATGTTGAGCAATGTGCCTTGCCAAAGACGCTGTTGGGGTTGGCTGGCCCATTGGATAACGGCCACAGGCGTATCACCATGTCGCTGGTGTGTTTGGAGCTGATGGCAAATCTCTCCGAGATGTCGTCCCCCCATCAGCAGCACCAAGGTCTCTATATTGGCCAGGGTGGCCCAGTCAAGGGTTTGGAGGTGATGGGCGGTAAATACACCAAAGCCGTGGCTGAGGGCTGGGTCCGTTAGAGGAATGCTAGTGAGGAGGGGCGCTGCCAGCGCTGACGATACCCCAGGAATAACTTCAAAATCACAGTTGGCAGCACTTAAGGCCTGGATTTCAACCGCAGCTCGACCAAAAATAAACGGGTCGCCACTTTTTAACCGAACGACCTGTCTTCCCTGCTGACAGTGCGTTACCAGTAGCTGATTGATGTGGGTCTGGGGCGTACTTTTCTGACCGCCTCGCTTACCGACTTGGATGGCCTCACAGGTTGGAGATAGCTGTGACAGCAGTCGTTTATCTACTAGGGCATCGTAAATTAGACTGTCGGCTTTGGATAATATCTGTTGCCCCCGCACAGTGAGGTAATCAATATTGCCGGGACCTGCTCCTAGGAGATAAACTTTACCGCTCACGCTGAGTGCATCCCCGAATACGTCCTCGACTGACTGCCTTTCTGAATAGTTTTACAGTTGCCCATGGTGTTTTCCTAACAGCGCTATGCCATCATCAGGTCTATAGAATTGTACCGTTTGCCCATGATTACGCTTTACCATACGCCGCTATCGATTAACTCCCGTCGAGTTTGGGTCACGCTGATTGAAAAAGGCTTGGAGTTTGAACTGAAAGAGGTAAATCTGACGGGCGAGCAGTTTACGCCAGAATTTTTGACGTTAAACCCGTTTCACCATATCCCTGTGCTGGTGGATGGTGACAATACTGTTATCGAATCCTTTGCCATGTTGGATTATTTAGAGGCAAAGTATCCTCACCCTGCTCTAATGCCAACCCAGCCTGAGGCTATTGCTCGGACCCGGATGGTGCAGATGGTAACCCTCAATGAGCTATTGCCAGCTACCCTACCACTGACCATGAAGCATCTGTTTGGTAAGGATGACCCAGAGGCTGTGGCTAAAGCTCATAAGGACACAGCTGTGGTATTTAAGTTTTGGCAGCAGCAGCTCGGCGAAGATGACTTTTTTGGTGGCCACCAGCTGACTTTAGCCGATATTGTCAGTGGAACAATCGCTGCCTGGTTTCCTGAAATGGAGTTGTCTTTAGCAGACTATCCGACATTAGAGGCTTGGCGACAGCGTTTGATGGACCGGCCTGCTTGGCAGCAAAGCCATGTTAGTCCAGCTGAGCTAGAGGCCTTTAAGGTCAGGATGCAACAGCGTATGGAGAAGGGACAATAGAGACTGATTAGGTGGTTTTAAGAGTAGCTTTGGTGATGGTTGGGGCGGCTGCCGCTGAGCGACTAGCAGTGTCTGAGCTGATTCCGATAGGTGGAGCGATGCCTTGAACCGTCAGCACAGAACATGGGGCATGGTGTAGGACATAGTTACTTACACTGCCTAATAACAGTTCACTAAAGCCAGTGCGGCCTCGGCGACCCATCATAATTAGGTCCGCTTCCCATTCTGTGGCGAGGTTGCATAGGGTGATGTTTGGGGTGCCGATAGGACAGGTGTATTCGGCACTCAGTCCCTGGCGTTGGACAAATTCGGTTTGAGATCGCAGCAATTGTTCAATTTCCTGCTGCTGCTGTTGCCAGCTAGCTATATGACTTTGATATAGCTCAGTCGTCCAGACGCCCCGCATCCCTTCCACGTTCAAATAAATCGGATCGGGATAACCGCCAACGTCCATCGGTGGAACCACCG
>JBCDFI010000114.1:0-12157 GCA_039178155.1 Cyanobacteria bacterium P01_H01_bin.105 | reverse complement strand
CACCAAATGGGGACAACACGTATGGCTCATCGCCCTGAAGAGGGGGTTGTCGATACCAATTGTCGAGTGTTCGGCACTGATAATCTTTATGTTGCTAGTTCGGCAGTATTTCCCACCGGCCCCTCCTATTCCCCCACCTTTACAATTTTGGCGCTCGCTCGCCGCTTGGGTCAGCATCTGTTAGAGACGACAACCGCTAGGTCCAGCAGTATTTACACAGCCAATAAAACAGACAGCAGAATTTCCTAATCCCTCTTCCTAATCTCTCTTTGGTGAGCCATGTGTTCTAACACCCTTAAATTCTCCATTATCATTCCTACCTATAATCGCCCTAATCGTTTAGAGCTATGCCTACAGAGCATTGCTCAATTAAACTATCCCAGTCATTGTTTCGAGGTGATTATTGTCGACGATGGTAGCCACATGCCTTTAAACCCGATTACTGAAAAATTTACATCCTCTCTCCCTCTACGTTTAATTCAACAGCAAAATGCAGGTCCAGCCTCCGCCCGCAACACTGGAGCAGCCTCCGCCCAAGGTAATTATCTAGTGTTTACCGATGACGATTGTCAGCCAGCGTCCGATTGGCTCATGTCTCTATCAGATGCTTACCAAAAAGTACCAAACGCCCTGGTTGGCGGACGTACCATTAATGCGCTGCCCAATAATCTCTACTCTACGGCTAGTCAGTTACTGATTGACTATATTTACGACTATTACAACCAAACACCAAAAGAGGCAACGTTTTTTGCTTCCAACAACTTTGCGATGCCCCGGACACTCTATCAACAACTACAGGGATTCGACACCAGCTTTCCCTTGGCAGCTGGAGAAGATCGAGAATTTTGCGATCGCTGGCGACACCATGGTTTTCCCATGCATTATGCCCCTGCTATGCAGTTAAATCATGCCCATATGCTCACCCTGGGGTCCTTTTGGCAACAACACGTTAACTATGGTCGCGGAGCATTTCATTTTCACAGAGTTCGCAGCCAGCGACACTCTCAACCGATGCAAGTAGAGCCATTCGCGTTCTATTTTCGGCTGCTTACCTATCCTTTTACTAGACATCAGGGAAAGCGTGCATTGAGTCTTTCTGCCCTATTTTTTCTATCTCAAGTTGCCAATGTAGTGGGCTTTGCTTGGGAAAAATATAAACAGCATTCCCTCGCTTCTCCAGTGACGGCAATATCTTCTTCCTAAACAACTTTGATGATCGATGGTCTACACTTCATGATGAACCTGACTAGAAAGCTTATTCCGCCGGGAGAAAACCAGCCTTCAATCCACGGGAAGGATTTCGTAAGCGGATTTTGAGGTCCTTATGGGTGCAAGGAATCGGAGCATCCCAACATTTCACGCCACCGTTGGCAGGTTTAAAGTATTGGACATCATAGGATTGCTTGTCTTCTACCCTAACACTTGGCATTGTCGGAGGCAGGAGCAGACGAGCTTGGATGGATGGTTGAAACAGGACAAGGACTGTAATGAGTCCGAGTCCCACATAAAACACATTAGACAGGTAGCCACTGAGGTTTTCCCTCGAAAAAAAACGAGATGGTCGCCAATTTAATTGCTTAAAATAAACTGTCCCTAGAACAGCAATTCCAATGGCTGGAATCATGACAAAATAGCCCAAACCAAAGCGAACCATCGGCGCGCGGATCATGATAAACACCATACCGATGAGACTGCAGCAGAATAACCACGGAGTGCCATAGACTCTCTGCCTGTAAGCCGATCTGAAGGTAGGCACGACAAAAAGTGTAGATAGCAGCATCAATATCAGCATTACCGAATTAAAGCGAGAAAATTTTAGCCATTCCCACAGCTGCCAGAAAAATCGATTGCCCCCAGGTGGAATATCCCCAAAATTGTGATCCCAAAGACTGATAATTGCCACCGCTTTGTCGATAACGTCTGTTGACACTCTCCAAGGCACGTCCACACACAGCATAGAAGAGGGATAAAGAGGACACCCAGACGTCATGATACTGACTATCATGAGAGGTGACAAAAGCAACAGAGAGCCCCCCCCTCCAATCAACAAGCGACGGAGATCTAGCAATTGCTGCTGACAATAAAATAGAAAGGCAATTGGTAGCAGGGGAAGAGCTGACAGCTTAATAGATACTGCTCCAATAGCGAGCAATAAAGGAATCAGTGAAACATCCCAGCGACTTGTGCCCGCAATACGGTAGGGCTGAGGTCCATTAACAATTGTTAGAATACTCCAAGCCATAATTCCTGCAAGGAATATGACAGGAATATCTGGTGAAGAGGACAATAAAATAGCTGATAGAAATGGCGTGAGTGTTAGGGCTGGTAGCACTAACCCCAGAAAAACTAGTATAAATTTGTCAGTTATTCTTGCTGTGTCTGTAAACCAATGCCAGAGAGCTATAAACCCATGACAGGTAGCAATCAAAACGACCCATCCATTTGTCACCGCGCTGACACGGGATGCAACACTTTCAATACTTAGGGGCGCAGCCAGGGCAAACCACGAAGACGTAAACCCAAGATTATTCAACACCAGTGCCAAGCCAGGAACAGTGCCAAACTCTGACAACCAACGAATAGCTCCAAAGTGATAAAGCCCTGTATCAAACCAAGTCACTTCTGGTGTCATATAAGCAGCAACTAGGACTGCTAAGCCCATAATCGCTGTTAGCACAGGGGGTGATTTCACGTTCCAGAGATGGTGAATTTCAACCCTGACAGGAGCCCAGCAGAGCAAGAATAGGCTCAGGCCAACAGCAACTGTCAAACCTACAGTTGGAGATAGAGGTAGTGCTAATGAGATGAGAAGTAAACTAATCGCCAGCAGGACAACTCCTAGCCAAAGAGCCGCTATAATCCGATCGCCAACACGATCAAAACAATCTGCTCGTAATCCATTGATTAGAGCAATACCAACGAGCCAACTGACGACAGATAGTATGCTCCATATAGCGATAAAGTAGATCACAATACTATGGTAAACAGACTGCAAGTATTTTCGAAATAAGAGTTTTTCTCTATCGCAAAGCTATACATGCCAAAGGATAGATACACCCAACCTTAACATGGAAGGAATTGATCAAAACATATGTATCTTCTTAGAAAGTGGACGAAGAGAATTATGCGATTGATGGCAAACGGACTAGACAACCGGTGACCGGGGCAGATGACAAACCGCGTTTGGCCGGTCTGGTCAGTGTGTTTTCAGCTGCAGGTATTAACACTGAGCGGTGGTCAGGTGTAGAAAACCCTTGTGTGTATCGAGAGGCACCACCAATCCTAAGGGAAAGGCACTACGCATCGAACGTATTACATTAGCAATGCATCAGCTCTGGCTAAGTAGTTATGTTAATTGTTTAAAAAAGTAAACTTATCAGCTGCAGCACCTGCATAAGCACCCGCATAAGAATTTGCGGGACCTATATTGAACATGTATCAAATTTTCGAAAGTATACGAGCAACTTAAGCACCTATATTTCTAATCAATTTCCATACCTATTCTTTGCTCTTTTATGCATTTTTCCATAGTTCAGCATACCTATAGAAACAGCAATTTAGAAACAATAAAAATTCAGTTATTACTAGCGATGTACTACTGCTTGTCTGAATTAATTCAGTCTTGATAAGCATGTACCTATCAAGACTGTGAGAGTTGGTTAAATTCAACTATTTTTTAAGATGAGGACTCTAACTTTGACAAATCAAGAGCTAAGCATCTACAACGAATTTCATAAACGTGCTGACCAATTTTTAGATAGAACAGTTTGCGCTGAAGAACTCAGAGATTATCGCGATTATATTCCAGGCTCACAAAAAATTTCATACTACCATCAGAAATTATCTCAAACTGAAGATGTCCAAATTGAAGATTTTGATGGTCGCGAATATGAGAGAAGTATTATCAATCGTTTAAGTGATAATTCAGATAGAAATAATTTACTTGTCACAATTGGAGCAGTAGGTGCTGGTAAGACAACTTGTATTAGTGAAATAACAAGAATTCTGAATAGCAAACTATCTGCGGCCATGATCCCAGGGAAAGTGAAGCCTTTCAAGCCCTTAGTCATACCCTGCCTTCACATGATCAGTTCGGATTCCGAGCTGCAGTTGTTAAAGACAATATTAACATCAGTCCTTGACAGAATTATGTCGGTATGGCTTCAAAACTATCAAATACCAGATCAACATACAAGAAATTTGTTACAGTCTCTGAGCTTAATAGAATTAGTCGGCAACTGGGCATTTACCCAAAATCGCCATACTTTCCCACGTGCAGATATTGCTAATCCACTACTCGATCTACCTCTACAAGAACTTTTTCAGTACGAGCCGAATAGTGAGTATTTTCAAAATCATTTATCAGAACTTCGGCCAATAACTCATAAAATCCAAGAATATTACTACAAATTAATTGAGGATGTGGAACGTGCTAGAAATGCTGTAAGTTGCGCTCTTGGATTATTGGAAGAGTTGACTGAAAACAGGAAAATCCCAAAAGTTGTTATTGTAGACAACCTTGATCAATTACCAACCGCAATAGTTCAAAAAATCATTGAATCCTTGTATTCTATCTCTGCGGTTAATTCAAAAGTTAAATTTTTGGTTCCACTGAGACCTTCATCTCTCGGTATAAATCGATATACTCAGAACATAACTTACGTATATCATAATGGGCCTTGTACTTTTTACTTCATCTATCACCGCCTCAAGAGATATATTCTTTCCCGCTCCATAAATGAACTCAGTCATCAAGAATTGTATATTGAGTCACCAAGGTGTAAAACTCCGCAAGAAATCTCAGCTTTGATCTCTACTGCCTACATTTATGCATGTCTAATGTTAGTAGGTTCAGACGATACAATGAGTTTAAATAAGGCCATCAGTAAAGTCAGAAAATCTGTTCATTCAGACCACAAACATATAATCACGGCTATCCATATGCCTTTTGGTACTGCAAGAGCTGTTGTGGATATGATCGGTGCCATCGTTGGCTTAAGTGGACGCTATGCAGTTGCACAAGTCTCACAATTTTTTGCTGATCTTTATCACTCACCTGAAATTCTTTACAATATTTTTCGAGAGCAAGAGTCTAAACAAAAAATTCGCATCACATATAAAAGACTCATCACCACTTTATTCTTTTCTCAAAGCAGAAAAATCAGCCTTGGAAGATATCTAAATTTGTTTACTCCAGTTGAGTCAACAAGCAATCCAAGAAGACCTTCACTCGTTAAGATACTGATCTTGTCTCACATTGAAGAAAACGGGGCAATAACATTTTCTGCACTTACAAAAAAGCTAGCAGCGTATGGAGTGCCGACTGATATTGCTATTCGTTCTCTCATAAAACTTCATGATGAGCGGCGACGTCTTGTTTGGTTTTCCAGCAATCAAGCTGTGCAAGGCAAATCATACAACAGTGATGAATGCACTGTTATATCTGAACAAGGTATGCGTTATCTCTATGGTCTTGTACAGACCTTTGATTACTTATGGGTTTGTTCGGCACAGATACGAGGAGAAACTGAAGAAGATCCTATTTTCCCAGTCAAATTAACCAGATATATTTTCCTGATACGTGAGCTATTGGAAATTGAGCTTAAACAAAGCGCATTCTTTATTTGTGGGGATCACGAGTCTGTACCTCCCACTGGAACCCCTAATAACCACATTACTCTCAGGCTGTTATTAAGGTCAATTCCTCAAGCAGTCAAAAGCTCTAGAATTGCCTTTTCTATAACGGACCGAGGTACACAATACAGCAAAAACCTTGCTGAATATCTTGTGATTGTCGTTCAGTTGCTTCAGCAAGCAATTATAGAATATCGTTATTGCTTTGGAGGTCCATATTATGTCATCCATTATCGCGAGGAGCTAGATCTAGCCATAGAGATTCTTCAGGAGTTGTTAAATAAAATGGGACACACCTTAGAAGAGCAAAATTATACAAAAATCAGCAATGGTGTTCTCTTTTTGACGAAGCAAATTAATGAATACAAAGTGTTTGATGAGCAACTTCGAGATCGTCCAATTTCACCAGATTTAGATCCTGTCACTGAAGTATCTAAGTATGGGAGAGTCATCTTACCAGACAAGAAAATGAAACAGATTGACACACTTGAGCTTGATAAAACGGAAAAAGAATTACTAAAGGAAAAGCAAGGAGAACTTGCACATATTCTGACTCTATACATTCCACGTTTCCAAGAGCTATCAGCAAAGTTGCTCTCTATTACTGATCAACTAGCTATTTGTGTTAAGACCTCTGAACAAGTAGGTGTTTCAACTGGGCGAGAGACCTATGAATGGTTGAGAAAAGAACAAGCATGGTGGCAGGAAGTTGTCAGACAGCTTGAAACATCAAGATATGCTGTGGAAACACAAGATTTATCCCGTTCAACCGCTGATATTGCTAAGAGCCGATTCAATTCTCGTATAAAATTGTTGGAAAAGCTGTGCGCGGAACTTAATGTTTCTCCACCTTTAAGATTGAGTCGAGCTTTGTGGGCATAAGAGTAACTTTTCCCTGCAACGGAGTTACCTGCTGAGCATTTTCTTGAATTCTACTGCCCAGAAGCTGATGGTGCCCAACAGGACTGCGATCGCAACTTCTTGACCACTCAAAGCCACGGTTGAGAAAAACACCTGACATGCTGGCACATAAACAACCACTAGCTGCAGGCAAAATGTCAGTAGCACAGCGCCCAACAGCTTTATATTTGATAACAGCCCAATCTTAAATAACGATTCCGACGATGAGCGTACTGCCTCTGACAGAGCAATCCGTGAAAACGCCAGCGTGGTAAATACCATCGTTCGCCACGCTTGGCTACCACTACTCCAATAGCTGTGCGCTACCCCAATTAAAACCAGTCCTAATAGCATTCCAATCCAGAGAATATCGGTTCCCATACCCCGGCTAAAAATACTCTCATTAGGGCGGTAGGGCGGTCTCTTCATCACCCGATGTTCGGCTGGTTCAAAGCTTAGGGCCAAAGCCAATAGCCCGTCCGCAATCAGGTTGATCCACAAAATTTGGATCGGCACCAGCGGAATCGGCATCCCCAAAAATGGAGCTATTAACAACATCCATAACTGACCTACGTTTCCAGCCAGAGTGTACTTAATAAACTTACGAATGTTGTCATAGATGACTCGTCCTTCTCTGATGGCAGCGACAATCGATGCAAAGTTGTCATCTTGAAGTACTATGTCTGCCGCTTCCTTGGCCACATCTGTGCCTGTAATCCCCATGGCGACGCCAATATCAGCCTGTTTAAGGGCCGGGGCATCATTAACACCATCTCCGGTCATCGCCACAATGTGGCCACGTCGCTGCAAAGCCTGAACAATTTTGAGTTTGTCTTCAGGGGTGACTCGCGCATAAACACTGGTCTCAGTGACGGCGGTTTCTAGCTCATCGCCGGACAGTTTGCTAAGGGCCTGCCCTGTGAGCAATGTGTTACTGCCAATACTCAAATCCTGAGCTATGTGCTGAGCCGTTAGGGGATGATCGCCGGTAATCATCATCACTTGAATACCAGCGGTATGGCACAGACCAATGGCAGCTTTAACCTCCGGCCGAGCTGGGTCCATTAGCCCCATCATGCCGAGAAATACAAGCTGGTGCTCTAGCTCTTTGGGGGCACCCGATAAAGGACGAAAGGCTAGCCCCAGCACACGCAGGCCTCGGTTAGCCAGCCGGTCATGAGCTGCAAAAATCCGCTGGCGTAGCTCATCGGTAAGCACCTGTACCTGATTGTCGAGCCAGACGCGATCTATGGTCGTCATCAGGCTGTGGAGTGCCCCTTTACTAAAGACAACGGTGTTGGTGTTGGCCGGTACGACTTGTTGCCATATCTGTTGCAGGGTGGTCGGTAGGGGCTGCTCACAGCGATGACAGGTGGTCATGCGTTTGCGGTCTGAGTCAAAGGGTATCTCATCTATGCGAGGCCACAGGTTGTCTAGCTTGCGTTTGGGCAAGCCCATTTGAGCAGCGATGGTTACCAGCGCGGTTTCGGTGGGGTCACCGATAGCCTGGTTACTGTCTAAAGAAGCATCGTTACACAGGGCACCGCTCAATAACAACAAGGTGAGGGTCTGGTCATCAATGGCGTTATCGCGCTCAGATAACGTTACCTGCTGTCCGGCAATATCTAACACAGTCACCGTCATTTGATTTTTAGTCAGGGTGCCGGTTTTGTCAGAACAAATTGTTGTCACCGAGCCCAAGGTTTCGACCGCTGGCAAATGGCGAATTAGGGCCTGACGCTTAAGCATGCGCTCTGCTCCCAGGGCCAGGGCAATGGTCACCACCGCTGGCAGTCCCTCAGGGACGGCAGCCACCGCCACGCTGACAGCTGTCAGCAACATTGCCCGCAGAGGTTCTCCTTGAACGACCCCCATGGCAGCAATGAGCAGAGAAATCGCAATGGCACCTACGCCGAGGACCTTGCCCAGCTGGGCGAGACGCTTTTGCAGAGGTGTGGCCTCTGTTTCGACCGTCTGCAACATCTGGGCAATGTGGCCGATTTCCGTCCCCATGCCGGTTTCGGTCACGACAAAGGTGCCACGACCACGGGTGATGGTGGTGCTGTGATACACCATATTGCGTCGATCACCCAGGGGCTGTTCCTCGGCCAAGACCGCAGTGGCCTGCTTGTCCACCGGAGCAGATTCACCGGTTAGGGCTGATTCTTGTACCTGGAGGTTAGCGGTGGCAGTCAATCGACCATCGGCGGGGACTACATTGCCGGCTTCTAGCAACACCAGATCCCCCTGCACCACCGACTCCATCGAGCATTCCTGTACCTGACCGTCGCGCCGTACTCGCACCGTAGGGACGGCTAATTTTTTAAGGGCGGCCATGGCCTGCTCGGCCTTACGCTCTTGGCGAAAGCCTAGAATCGCATTGAATATGACAATGGCGAGAATTGCGATCGCATCCCGTAAATCCCCAACAATTACAGAAATAATAGCGGCCACAATCAGCATCACTACCAGCGGAGCGCTAATCTGCTCCCACAGCACTCGCCACGCAGACTTACTCTTAGCCGCAATCAGTGCATTGGGGCCATCTCGCAAAAGCCGTTGCTGGGCCGTTTGGGTCGTTAATCCGTCTTCTAAGTGGCCGTTAACCTGCCGGACTACTACATCGGCTTCAAGTTGATACCAGTGACTCACAGCGTTAATAATTTTGGAGTAAGTGGCGAAGAGGCATCAAATTTCCCCACCTGCCAGGTTCCTAGTGTAACGCCCACAGAAGTTATGATTGATACCATTAACAAAGAATAAAAAACAGCAGCGGAAAACTTAGTCCGCTGCTGTTTTGTCGTTAACGAGAGAGAAAACGTTTCGTCCGCTTAGAACACGCTCCTAACCCAATTAGTTTTGATAGAGCAGAATAGATTGATCCGGTTCAATCACAACCACGGTTTGGGCCGTTACGTTACCCAAAACAACGCCAGCTGCTGCACCGCCTAAAATCTCTAGAAAATCAACGTCACCCAGCACCTCACCAATAATCAAACCACCTGCAGCACCGATGGCCGCATCTTCAATGATATCGCCAGTATCCGTTTGGCGAGGGTCCTTTTGGTCGGTGAGAGTTTCAGACGTGGCATTGAGGTCAATAATACGGTCCCCGACCTCTGCAGAATCGGCTACATACCGTAGACCACCATCCACAGGTTCAAACTGACCTCGGATGACACTACCCTCTGGCAAAAAACGATCGCCAATAGATGTGCGATTCTCTAAAACAAGATTGTATTCATGGACGTTGTCTTTATCCAGGTAAAGAGTTTCATCACTCCGGATGGTAGTGCTCAGGGCTCGATCTGCCTGGGCGACAATAACAGCAGTCTGCTCAGAGGTCGTCTCCTGAGCTAGAGCTGGGCTAAGCATAGCTCCGAAAGAAATGAGCGTACTCGCAATTACAACAGCTTTCATGATGGATCCCCCACTGATTGTATGACCTGCTTTAACCCAGTGTGCGCTATAAAAATGAGCAACCTATGAGCCTCATATTTTTATTTATGAGTTGACAACAGGCAAAATGAAGACATTTAAACCTATTATTCAAAACTTGCGCAACTATGTTTGACTAGATTCTGCTAACAGTTAAAGGCCATCAAACAAAAGCCCTGTAGCTGGCACTGGGAACAGATTGATTAAACCAATCTAAACAGGACATAAACAAATAGCTATGACAGCACATCAACTGTCATAGCTATCGATTAGACGACTCTAAAAAAACTAAAAAGGCACTGTCTACAAGTTTGATAGAAACACACTAATCTGACTTAAAAAGGTGGGATTATAAGCCGCCAGCACACCTCCCAAAAAGCCAAACATATGCGCTTCCCACGACAATGTGGTCTCATCTGCGTCGGGCAGCATAGTCCAAAAATGATCGCCGTATAGCAGCATCACAACAAAGGCCAACCCGATGGTCATTAGAGTGACTTCCAAGTAGCCACGGGCAATCAAATAGCCTAAATAGCCAAAAATTAGACCACTTGCCCCCAGATGAATCGCTGAACGTCCAAACACCCACGTTCCTAACCCGCTAACCAACAAGATAGCCAGACTCAACGCATAAAAATTGTCGATACCCTGGAGCAAAACCAGCCAACCCAAAATGGCAAAGGGCAGTGTGTTGGCGATCAAATGCCCAGCATTGCGATGGAGGAAAGGGGAAAACAAGATACCCAGCAACCCCAACGGATCACGGGGGCGAATACCCAGGAGTCGATTTAAGCCCCCTCCTAAATAGGCAAAATTTAATACACCTACCACCCAAGCCATAACAACACAGTCCCGCAGGACTTTAGCTTGGGTTTGCCAATCGATAGGAACAAACATCGAGACTATAACCGTGCCCAATATCATGTAGATAAGGACAAGCTGCTGCTTAACCCCTGTCATTACACAAACCTGCTGCTAAACATTATTTGATTTTGTAAATCTGGAAGTGTAGAAGCACCCTACGGCAAGCCCTCACTCACATGAGAGATGCGTATGTAAATCGAAGATGGTAGTACTTTACCTTACTCAGATTTACTCAAAAAATGCACAAAAACTTTTACGCTTAAACAAAATGCAATACAGTCAGCGCCTTAGACCTGCCTAGCCCTTAGAAACATGCCTATACTTACGCCTAAGTCTGTGCCTTGCACTACTGGCTAGAATTTCGTGCCTGCTACCGAAGAATGTCAAAACACCATCGAACTGGATTTCGGACTGGATTTGTGATGGATCACTATCTGTAGGAGTGCTGGCTGAGAAAGCCGTCAACTCTTAGGATGGAGTAGGTGACGTTGGTGACATTGACGTGTGGTACCAGTCTGAGCATTCACACTTGGAACAAAGAATGAACTTAAAATCGTTGGCGACGGGTCTTAGGGCCGCATTGGGTGCAGTATTAATCGTGCTATTGGGCATGGTCAGCTTTGCGACACCTAGCTGGGCGTATATTCAGGACGACGTGGACATGCTGCTAGAACTGAGGGACTGTCCGGTCTGTATCCTCAGTAGCGCTGATCTGTCTGGGGAAGATTTTACCCAAGTCAACCTTAAAATTGCAGAGCTGACGGATGCCAATTTGAGCCACACCAACTTGCAGGAAGCTAATTTGATGCTGGCAGAGCTAAAAGGCGCTGACTTGAGTGAGGCGAATCTTGTGAATGCGACGATGAATGGAGCGCGGCTGCAGGATGCGAATCTTACGGGCGCGAATCTTACGGGCGCGATCCTGACCCAGGCAAATATTAATGGAGCAAATCTGCAAGGGGCGAATCTGCAGGATGCAGAACTTACGGCGGCAATTATTGGGAATGCCGACTGGCGTGGGGCTAACCTGAAGGGAGCTAACCTGCGCGGGGCTACTTGGTCAGAAGCTATTGTCTGCGACACGGTGCTGCCTGATGGTACTGTTGGCGATCGCAACTGCTAATTTTTCCTACTGACGCATCTTCTAGCACGTCTGCACGTCTGTACGTCTGCCCAATCGTATCGATTACACTATGAGCGAAATCACCTTAAATCTCATCGCTATCTCGGTTTTTTCCGTGACGATGCTGATCTTGCTTGGTCCGCTGTTGTCAATTTCGCCGGAGGGGCTAGCGACGGTTACAGCGGCGCTGTTGGGGTT
>JBCDFI010000113.1:0-12213 GCA_039178155.1 Cyanobacteria bacterium P01_H01_bin.105 | reverse complement strand
TTTGGAGGTGCGATCTCAAAGCTCCGTCTCCAATGATCACCAACTGAACCCTAGGGAAATGACGTTGTACCACCGCCATAGCTCGAACTAAGTACTCCCCCCCCTTTTTTTCAACCAGTCGCCCTACAAATAGCACAATAGACTCGCGTACTCGATCTATCTGAGGTTGAAAACGCTGTCGATCAATACCGATATAGTGCACCACAACACTGTTGGCAACACCTCCCCTCAGCAGCAATTGGTCACGAATATATTGAGATACAGCTACGATGCGATCGGCTACCGCCAATGCCTTGTCTCGCTTACGCAATAGCAGTGCCCTAAATACATCTCCCTGACTACGCACCGTTCTCCACAGAGGTGTTTCCCAAGTCGCATCGTATCCATGAAATGTAACCACCAGAGGGATGTTTAAACGCTGACATAGGGGAAAGACTAAACCACCGTCACTACCAAAATGAGCATGAACCAATACAGGCGCACGCTGTCTAAGTAGCTGCGTCCAACGAGGAGGAGTCACTCCAGCTAGCTTATAGCCCCCCTTCCAAAACCGCCTGAGAGCAGAACCCTCTCCTAAAATAAGCGTTTTCTCACAGTCAAGACTCTGATTCAATCGGCCAGTACCAACATAAATGGCCTGATACCGAGATAGGCTTTCTCCCTGAGCCGGAATAAACGTTTCCGAGTAAGGTAAAAGCTGATCACGATAAATTAAAACCGTGGGCATAGGCAATTGCTAATCATTAGGGTTTAGACAATTAGACAACACCGCCGTTTTCTTTCGTGGCTGACTCTTTTTTTCTAACGTGTTAGCCACTTCATAAGAATCCTCCTGTCTAGAAAAATACTGTTTCCACGCATAAAAGGGACTTAGCAAACTGCTAATCAGCAGCTGTAACTCTGCTGCTGATACCACATCATTGTGCAAATGACGATGATGTCTAATCAAGTGCAAAAATAACTTGCGGCTATCATTTCCCATAAATAGCAGGACCCACAGCAGTCTTTTCCACGGAGTAATGCCAACCATACGAGTAGCATACTTGCTTAGACCAATTCCATGAAAAAATCGCAACAAGTAGCTTCTCTCAAAGCGCCAGCTCGGAATCTGATGCTCAATATGCATCAGCGGGTTAAACCAAATTTCCCAACCAGCTCTCTTTATGTAAAGCAATGCTTCTACATCTTCTCCTTTACATGATAAAGAGTTTCCTACAGGTCCTCTCAGCGTCAGGGGATAAGGCACATGATCTAACCAGGCTTGACGCAAAATCACTAGACCCGCACCAGGCGGTACTAGGTTACTCATAGCTCGCCATCCAGCCGTAAAACAAACAATTTCATCTCGCTCTACGACAGGGATAAATGGAGCAATTCGCTCAAAATTGGCAGGCGGCATCGTCTCATAGTTTGGATGAATTTGGCTACCAAAGGCAGCCGCCTGAAGATGAGCACAGCCAAATGTATAGGCCGACTGCACCCAGGTAGAAGCAGGAATATTATCATCATCCAAAAAGCCAATCCAGGTTCCCTTCGCTTCAACAATGGCTCGACGACGAGCAAAAGAGGCTCCTTGTCTTGTTTCTAGAACATATCGCAGGGAACAGGCAGTCCATGTCCGCTGATACTCACAGACAATATCAACCGTCCTATCAACACTGTTATTGTCAACGATAACGATTTCCCAACGGAGGTCGTCAGAAATAATCTGGGTGCTGAGAGCATCCAAAATCCTAGGTAATACTGAAGCACCGTTATAAAGACGAATAGCAACCGAAAAATCAATCATAGGTTTGAGTAAGGCCACAGTCGCCTAGGCACCCGGAGGAACATATCTTGTCAAACGCTGATAAAGTCACGGTCAAATTTTGGAGCATTTACTTATATTTATTCATTATCTAAACTATGACGCAGCTAACTCACAGATGACAACAATGGGTCCATATTAGTACTCAGCATATAAATACAAAATTGTGTAGACAGTCGTAGAAGTGGACTATGACGAATTCACACTACTTAAAAAAGCTACACACCACATCGGCTAAACCAGCAAAATCCTAAAAGTTTATGACTAACTCACCGTTTCATTAAGTGTTTGAGAGTAAGCCCCTTGTCGTGGGTAAACACATAAAAACCTCTGCCCGGATAGAATCACTAGAACATTTATCTAATGACTCTAAGGACAGAGGCTTATTACCTCAATAGAGATAGCACCTGGCGAGTTTACTTTCGTCGTTCGCGCTCTTAGGTTAATGCTTTTTTGTTCATGCTGTACTTACCACCGCGACCACGATACCATTCACTAGTACGTGCGCCAGCAGACAAGATATTAGAAACACGATTGCGTGCTTTCAAGAAAGTCGCCTTAGGCATATCGCTCTTGAAAATTGCTTCCATCACTTCAGCAATTTTAAATGCTTCATCTGGTTGAGCTTTTAGAATATTGGCAACAACGTCAGGTAGCGGAGTTTTACGGAAAGGGTCTTGAACATAACGCTGCCAGTTAGGAGACTTACCACCACGGGGTTTACGAGTCGCTTTAGCAGGAGCTTCCTCTTCAACAACCTTAGTCTTAGCAACCTTTGCTTTAGAAGCAACCTTTGCTTTTGCGGCTGTTTTAGCAGAGGGTTTCCGGCCACGACGCTTACCAGGCTTCTTCACAGGAGCTGGCTCATCATCGGGTTCAGAATCCGCAACAGTAGAAACCGCACTTGTCAAAATTTCAGTAACGTTGGCAGCGACACCATTCGTATCACCAGTTGACTGAAACATATTGATAACAGTCTGCAAGCCTTCACGCTGTTTTTCAGCAGCAGAGAGCTGACCGCTTAATGTTTCAACTTGAGAAGCGAGCTGGGATTCAACTTCCCTGAGCTGTTCAAGGACATTGGTAGCCATATCAGATTAAACCTCACTTTGTTGCAATGAATGGAGTGATAGTTGAGAAAGATAATCTCACTTGTTTTTTAATTCTACAAATATATAGCACTAATTCAACAAGTTTTTAACATCAAAAAGATACCCAAACATAGAAAAGTAATATCACCAGAAGCTTTTTCACCTAATCAACAACCCAAGATTTGGATCTAACATTCAAGCTAACAATGACTGTTGCTCCGACTGAGCCCCTAAGAATAGCTCTTCAAAGCAGAGACCAGATCCCTTGCCCACCAACAACTTCAAGCAAAATAAACATCAAGAAACAGGATACAAAAGGTTGGCATCAGTCAATTTCTCCCTCTCCTTACAGAGGTATCTTGCTGGACTACATGACTTATTTTTTCTTGGGAAAGAATCCTTAACTTTTTTTCTAAAAATTAGCGTTTAGAACAATGCAAACTGTTAACCATGAACTAAGTCTTCCCTTTAAAAGAACAAAACTAGTTCAAGTGAACTAGTTTTGTTCTTTTATGAAATTGTCAGTTTGCTTATCCCCAACGAGATGAAGACAAATCGGGGGGAATATCCTGAAGCCGCCCAGGGCCAATTGCTTTGATGGCTTCCGACAAATCAACATTGCCTGTGTAGAGGGCTTTTCCAACAATCACACCGCTCACCCCTAGAGGAGCCACTCCCAACAAACTGAGTAAATCACTCATGGAGCTAACACCTCCTGAAGCAATAATGGGAGTATCAATTTTCCCAGCTAGTTCTCTCAAAGCCTCTAAATTTGGGCCTTTTAGGGTGCCATCTCGTTTGATATCGGTATAAATAATGGCAGCGGCTCCCAATTCTCCCATTCGCTGGGCCAAATCGTCTGCCATAACAGTGGAGGTTTCTAGCCAGCCACGGGTTGCCACTTTGCCATCACGGGCATCAATTCCTACAAAAATACGACCTGGAAAGTCAGTACTGAGTTCTCCAACCAAGTCTGGATTCTCAACGGCGACCGTACCTAGAATGGCGTATTGCACGCCTAGGTCAAACAGTTCAACTACGCGGTTGCGATCGCGTAACCCTCCACCAACCTGCACAGGCACATCAACCGCCTTAACAATCTCCGTAATCGCCTGCCAGTTTTCGGGTTTACCCGCTTTGGCCCCGTCTAAATCTACTAAGTGAATGCGGGCAGCTCCCTGCTCAGCCCAACGACAGGCAACAGCTACTGGATCATCGCCAAAGACCTGAGATTGGTCATAGTCTCCTTGAAATAAACGCACACAGCGACCGCCGAGTAAATCAATGGCAGGGATCACGTCCATAGTCAGAATCTACCGTTAGAGAAGGATAAGCAATTGTCAAAATTGTACAGAAAAAGGGGAGTGGACAGGAGATAGGTAATACAGCCCACTAATACAGTCCACTGCCCTAAAGATTCTTGGTAATGTCCTCTAACAGCTGTGAAATCTGGTCGCGGTCCGAGGCCCCTGGGCTGTAGCTTAAATAAGCTTCTAAGTCACTACGAGCCGCTAACAAGTTTTGCAGCTGATAATGAACCAACCCCCGATCGCGACTGTTGCTGGGCTCATTGGGAAACAGCAGCAATAGGTAATTGAGGATCATCAATGTGTGAGGTAAATCCCGCCGATTGAGATAGATCAGCTTCAAATTGTTGAGTAGCCGAGCCAGGAAAGATTTAGCAGTGATGGGGGTAAGATACGTCGGGAGCCAAGCCGCATTAGCCCCATATAGCTGATGAAAAATAGCCTGACAGTCTGGAGCAAAAAGCACCTCCCCCCGATTAAACGGGTCCACATACACGTCCATATCCTCGACTACAGGACGCACTAGAAAATGTCCTGGCATACCCACTCCAGTCATAGGAAAATCTAGCCTTTGAGATACTTCTAGATACACTAGAGCCAACGTAATTGGAATACCTACCCGTCTCTCTAGGACCCGGTTGAGATAGCTATTGTCAGGATCGTAATAGTCAAGCTGGTTACCGCTAAAACCCAGTTCTCCATAAAGCTGCTGATTGATGACCTGGATGGTCTTAAGGGGATAGGTGGAAACGTTGGGTCTGATGGCGGTAGCAATGTCATTAAGAGTCCGATAACACTGCTCGGGATCAAGATCGGGATAAATTTCTTGGGCCGGGCAGAGCGCCGCTGCCGCCAGATTGAGAGTAGGTTGAGCAATGAGCTGACGAAATCGCTGTTGAGCTTGGGAGAAACGCAGAGACATGGAAGTTGGCGAAGGATAAACGCACTAGGTAAGGGAGAGCTAGGTTTTGTCTGTGGGGATTTTGTCTGTATGGATGCTGTAGTCGCTACCGCTACCGTACCGTAGGGACTCTCTCCACCGTTGCCAATAGTAGCCAGCGTCTTTGGGCCTGTCTACTAAGCCTTGATTGAGCAAAGCGTACATCGCCAAGCTAAGGTAATGACCAGTCCAATCTACAACAGCTGGAATACCGACCTGCGGCAAAATTTTGGCGACAAGCATCGGGTGATAAACAGAGGTGCGCAGCAATGTCTTTGCTAGGGGCAAGAACTGCACAACGTCTTGTAAAAACGGGCGTAGTACTGGGTCTCCCAACGTAGCCATATCTTGAAAGATAGTGGTTAGCAGGCGGTTGATCTGGTGCTGATCGAGGGATTGGTTGATGGAAAGACTCATGGCTTTTTGAAACAGCCAGGTAACTGCAATATTAGGCTGATAGGGCTGTAACCATCCAAGAGCTTCTGCACTCAGCCGTTCCTGGTTTAACGCATCATTAATTCCCTCGCTCAGACGCCCCAGGTGGCGAATCATCGCACCAAATCCTCCAAAACTTAGCGGAGACTGGTGGCCACTCGCATCGCCTACTGCCAGGAGCCGATCCCAAGAAAACCGAAGGGGACTGTTACGATAGGCCGGAAAAAATCCAAATAGAGCCCGCTTGATGTGGAGCTGGTCTAGGGATATTCCCTGATACTCCGGTAACAGATGAAAGTAATCTTCGAAAAGATCTTGCAGCGTAATGCGTTCGGGATGGGCGTCAAGATAGGTAAACAAATAGGTAGTACGACCATCACGGGCCGGAAATGCTTCCCAAAAATATTGACACTGGTTTTTGATCGGGGTGAATGAGGTGATCAAGTCTCCGGTTTGATTATTGTCATAGCCAGTGGCACAGGTGCCGACGACAAGACAGACGGCATCGGGGGTTTTGCCTTGACGCGCCTGCTGCACGATGGGGGAGAAATGACCCATGGTATCGACGAGCAGGCGTGTTGTTAGTGTCCTATCACCAGCCGTTACTTGTACTCCATCTGGAGCTACCCGAGCGGTTGAGAAGGGTGTATTTTCTAATAGCTCACCGCCTGCCGTTAAAAAAACCTGTTTTAGGGTGTCGAGTAAATATATCGGGTCAACACCGACGTTAAGAACATTACGCACCCAGAGATCCTCACCTCCATCGAAACGAATTCGAGCGGGGTTGTATTCCGTCGCGATCGCAGTCTCCAACTCCGTTTCACTCAAAAGACCCAGCTCAACAAATACCGTTAACTCACTACGAGAAATATTCCATTCTTGCTCCCGTCCCTTCAGGATATTTCGCTCTAGCAGTGCCACTCGCCATCCTTTGCGGGCCAGAGTGGCCCCTAACAAGATGCCAAGGGTACCGCCGCAAATAACCACATCGTAGGCGTCAGAACAGGTCTCGAAGCCCACGGGCTCAACCTGGGTAGAGATCACATCGGGTATGGGAATCTTGCCATGGCGATAGTCATGCCATAGGGCATCGGCGCGTTGAAGACCAATATAGGGATTGCCAGACAGGGATTGGAGAATGGTTTGAGTTTGGGACATGGAAAGGCGCAGCAGTAAAGAGAAATATAAAAGGGTAAGCGGTAAAGCTTTGCGGAAATGGTTAGGGGCCAAGGGGCAAGAGCCACCCCAAAACGCCAGATCAAATCCGCGTTTCCAACGCCAGAGAGGTACCGATCCAATCGCCGGTAGCATCGTAATCTCGGACGATGCGCTGGCGCTGCTGAGACGACAGATACCAACAAAATTCAAGCCGGGGACCGTGCTGTCGCGGTAGCTGAGGGTAAACCGTACAGCTCACATCACCGGGCAACAGCCAAAGCTGCTGTGGACTATCAACGGCCTGCCAGCGATGCTGATCAATCGAGGTGAATCGCTGCTGCGGAGTCAGCTGCTGTGGACCAACGTCTGCATGCTGTGACAGGGCAAGTCCGTCTTCTACTCGCTCAGCCTGCCAGCGGCTGACACCTACTAGGGGAGTTTCCATCGTGGCTGATAAATAGAGACTTTCACCTTGCCAGGTCCCGATAAGAGTATCGATACCTAGACGAGTTTTCCCAATCTCTGAGATTTCTGCTGTTGCAGGGGAACGGCATTCTGGAATTAGGGTGACATAGTCGAGAGTGTGATCACCGCTGGCAGTGCCTGTATATAGCTGCACTAGACGGATACGCCGATTGTCAGACAGCAAAGAGAATTCAGACCCAAAGCTACTCCAGGCACGACGGTGCATAGCACCTTGACAGAATGCCCCCGTTGGGAAAAAACAGATGTAAGGAATCGCACCTGGGTAACCCAAATCCCGCTCTGTGGTATGGGTGTTTTTGCCCTGAGGAGTACGTTTTAACACCAGGGTCATATGTTGACCAGGGCGATCTTCGTTCAGGGTAAGCACGCTTGGAGTTTCACTCACCTGAATAGCGTCTAGAGAAAATTGAATAAATGAGCCCCGCCACTCTCCTAGATTCTGACGGATATAAGCCCACTGGTCTGAATCCCAAAGATGGCTGATAGAGGCTCCAGCAAATTGGCTCATTGTTCAACTACAGCCTCTACCGGACGCAATGCTAGGTAAAGGGCAGGTCCAAGCAACGGGACCAGTGAGACCACACGCCATCCAGGGGATACCTTACGTCTAGCAATGTCATCCCACAACAAGCTGGGGACTAGCAGGGTGAGCATGCAAAAATCTAAACTCATGACATGGATAAACTGGCTGGTGGAGAACTGGCGCAGAAAGTCTTGCCAGGTATTACTCCATGGATCTTGGCTAAGACCATAGGCAATCAGTAGGATGGCTGCGATCGCAACGCCCACACCCACTAATCGATGGTTAAGACCCTTTAGCAAACGCGTATCAACAGCCCGATACGGAAGAGCACTGGTTGGTTTTCTCAGCGCCAAATACGGCATCAAAGCAAAAGCACCCAATCCAAACGAACCCAACACAAATGGCCAAGCAGACAATACCTGATCGCGACCATCTGTCAATGCCAGACTGGCATAAATAACCGGCCATAGCCCCATCAGGTTAAACAAAACAACGACAGCAGGGTTCAAGTCCGACCATTGTCCCATCGACAGTTGACGAATCACATCCAAGGTATCGGGAGCACTGGGCGGCGATAGCAGCACGGCATAGGTTACAAATCCTACCCAAAACGCTCCTAAAGCAAATGACTGCCATCGTCCTGCTACAAAAGGATTTACAGCAATCTCCTCGAACGTTTTCATAAAAAATCGGTGTGTTGAAAGTTCAGATTTTCTTAAGTTTTAAGTTGGTATATCAACCAACGTCAACCATCCCTCTTATTGTACGGGGTGCCGTCTACTCTAATAAATGTGTCGCTCGCGTGATCTTGCAGATAAGCACTCACTTACCAGCGGCGCTTATCTAAAACATTTAGGTCCTAAACCCACAATGAGAGTTCACGAGTTCCTGCAACTATATGAATCCGGTCATCGCAATTTTAAGGGAATCAATCTCAGCGGTGCCGATCTATCAAACTGTATTTTAGTCAACGTTGATCTGTCCGGTGCTGACCTTACAGGAGCCAACCTCAGTCGAACTTTTCTCACTAGAGGACAGTTTGTTGGCACTCAGCTCCAGCGGGCCAATTTGAAATTTGCCAAACTGAGTGAAAGTAACTTTAGTCGGGCCAATCTCACTAAAAGTCAGGGGCATGGAGCATTTTGGATTAGATCAGAACTCTCCTATGCTCGGCTAAGTGGAGCCCAGCTCGCCCATGTAAATTTTCGCCAGAGCTGTTTACGCTGTGCCAATTTCTGCGGAGCAGTTTTAACGGGGGCAAATCTACGAGAAACTCAACTAAGCGGGGCTAATTTTGCTTGGGCAAATCTCGGCGATGCCCGTCTTTATGGAGCCAACATTACTGCTGTTCAGTTTAATGGTGCCCATCTAGCGGGCTCTCGGCTTAACGGACTCAACTTTCGCGGCCGCGATCTCAACGGAATTAATTTTTCCAATGCCCATATGAAGGGTACAAATTTACAAGAGACTAACCTAATAGCCGCCAATTTTTCCCACGCTCAGTTGCAACACGCTAATTTGCAACAGGCCAATCTGGTGGGAGCCAACTTTCACTTTGCCCAATTACAACGAGCGAATCTTATCGATGCCGATCTCAATCGCGCCATTGTTGACCAGGCCGATGTAACAGGAGCTTTGCTTACCAATACAATTTTGGACAACACTCAAGCAGTCCTGCAAACACATCAGAAGCTATCAACACGTCAACCAGTGGCCATCTCTCCTAGCCAGACTCAAACACCGGTAACCCCCAGCAAACTATACGTAAGCTTATTTCCGCCTGTACTAGTCAGATAGTCCCCATGGTGTCAACTCAATCTCAACATAGCTATGATCTACCAGAAATCATAGCCGTACCGATGGTGAAGACTACAGAGAGATACGGTAATTGGGTAAGGGAACAAATTTTGTAGAGCCGAGGCAGGCCACGACTCCACAAAATCTATCTAAAATAACTTGGCTGTTTGGGCTTTAACATCGTACTGATAGCGAGTCTTGTAGTTAGTAACCCCGTAAAGGTTAAAGGAAACTGTTGGCTCCTCTCCAATGGGTTCTACCTGATGAATTGCACCAGGCGTAAAACCAATGATGTCACCAGGAACCAAGTTTATTTCTCCAGCAGATGCTACGTGATGGGGATTATCTGCCGAGGGTGAACGCTGCCACAGGTGATTTTTTTCCTCGCCGCCAATCAAAGCAACAATTCCCCAAGTCCCATGATTATGAATGGTTGACACTTGACCTGGAGCCCAAGCCACCATTTGGACAGTGAGTGGAAATTCATGCTCACGGTATAGAAATTTTACAGACCATCCAGTTTTTGAGGAGGGTTCATCATATTCCATTTGCAGCCAGTACGAACTGGTGAGAAGCCGACGAACCAATGGTGTAATCTTCTGAATGCGTCTACTGTCATCATTCTCGTCAGCCAAAATATCTTCTAAATCCGTTAAAAAACGATATAGCCGATAGACACGCTTTGGCGTCTGTACATCAGTATGGCCAAAGGTAGTTTGCTGACCGTCATCGTTAATTAACCAGTTATGGTTTGTCATGGGCAGATGGAAAAAGTAGATTTGGCTATGCCGATGGCTTTATCTTAGATTTTCGAACGTACAAGGATATGGCCACCCGCTGATAGCTAGAACATGGCCTTACTTTAACAATGTTATATGAAAGAAATGTTTCATCTTGTAACAGGCATATGTGTCTGGCATCCAGACAGAGACGCTGTCAGCGGTAGCCTTAAAACCCAGCAAAATTAAGCGAACAGTCGTACAAATTTTCAGAATTAGCCTTAAAGGAACTTTATTCGTAAACCTTTTGATCACTTTTACAGTCAGACAAATCGTATTCTGTCTTATTCCCCACCGTTCATATCGACTTGCTCGCTTGCCTAGCAGAACAGATGGTGCCAACGTTGGGAAATCTTGTCAGTAAAATCAGCTCTATTTACGCTCCCGAAACGCTTTTGGTACGTATGCTTAATCCCCGCTCACAACACTACCGTCGCCGAGCTTTGACCCTACTCGCCGCTGCTCTAGTCGCTGGATGTGGTCAAGCTAGCTCGCAGGTAGATTCAAGTAGTAGCCTTGGCCCAGAAGGTCAAGATTCTCGTTGTAGCCAAGAGTCTGTATATATTGCTCGGGGGCGCTACATCGCTGGCAGTAGCCAAGAGGAGCGAGACTATGCTTATCGTATCTCTGCCCAGTCTCTAGCCAATACGCCAGAAGAAATCGCAGAGTCAGAAACTCGGCTGCGCCAGCAGCGATGGTTTGATTTTGAACCTGACGCGGGCAATCAGCGGATGGCCTCTTTTTGTATCAGCCGTAATTTGGTCACGAACGAAGAGTATCAAGAATTTGTGCTCGCAACCGGCTATCACCAGCCTGGTATCACGGCCGAAAACTATCAAGAGCAAAATATGCTGGTGCATTCCTACCAAGATCTGCGGCCATATTTTTGGCGAGGGTCTCAGTTCCCTCCCGGCAAGGATCAACATCCGGTTGTACTAGTATCGCAAAAAGATGCCCTGGCCTATGCCGCCTGGAAAAGCCAAGAGGAGGGTATTGACTATCGCCTACCCACCGCCGATGAGTGGGAAAAAGCCGCCCGTGGGACAGATGGACGCTACTTTACCTGGGGTAACGAGTGGCAAAAGCAAGCCACTAACTGGCAGAAGAATGGTCCCCAGGGCACCAGCCGTATCGGTGCTTATCCATTGAGCAAGAGCGTCTACGGCGTAGAAGACATGGCTGGCAACGTTTTTGAATTTACATCAACGGTATACACCCAAGACGCTCAAGAACGCGCCATTATGAAAGGCTGTGCCTGGGATGATCTACCAGGATTTTGTCGAACGGCCTATCGTCATGGTCGACCGACGACCTATCGCCATATTTTATTTGGATTTCGATTGGTTTCTGACTCAAAACGCTAGTTTCAGTCCGAAATCAGGCTAATCTGATTCAGTTTTTAGTCAATTTTTAATTTGATTGACACCCCATTCTCAGCCAATATTAAGGTTGATCGTGAATAATTAGTAGCGAATTAATTTGTCGATTTGGTTTCGACTGCATTATTATCTGTTCAATGCTTTAAGAGGAGCCTTCTGATGAAAGTTAATTATATGGCAGCTGTTGCGGCTGCATCTGTATTAAGCCTTGGTGTTTTAACTGGCTGCGGCGGCGGCGGTGCTGACCCCTGTGCAGCTGACCCTTGTGCGGCACCCACTGAAGAAGTTGCCCCTGCTGATCCTTGTGCAGCTGACCCCTGTGCGGCTGATCCTTGTGCAGCTGACCCCTGTGCGGCTGACCCCTGTGCGCCTGAATAACGCTTAGCGCAACTAACAGACAACTGGATATTTCAAAAATTTGGCTTCCTGAAAATAACTTCAGGGAGCTTTTGTTATGGTCTTACTTTTCCATAGCCAACACGATTAGGAGATTGCTATATGAAGGTTGCAT
>JBCDFI010000112.1:0-12222 GCA_039178155.1 Cyanobacteria bacterium P01_H01_bin.105 | reverse complement strand
CGTCCGCCGAGAACCCATTGGGACTATGCGAGTGCTTAAACGCTACGAGCGTTGGCGACGCACTGAGAACTGGATGATTTTAGCCATGACCGATTTACTAAATCGAGTCTTTTCTAATCGTATTTGGCCTTTGCTATGGCTGCGACGCGCGGGCTTGTGGATCATTGAACATACCAGTCCTCTCAAACGGATGATTTTGCGCATCATGACCGGTTTTTTTGGACGACAACCGATCGTCTAGCTACTGGATAGAGGGCATACCTGATCCTCAAAGGGAAAAACTACAGACCGTTCATGCAGCTGTGGCCTACCTCGTTGTTGAATAGTAATTTGTTACGTAACTTTACCCAGGTTTGGTAACAACAAATCAACACTGGTTGACACTGTCGTGATAGGTTTCACAAATTTATTACGGATAGTAACAGTATGATTTGATACGTCCTCAACGTAACTTAGGATACTTATTAAGCTTTTTGGCGTACACGTTTAATTGGATTGCTGATGTTCTTGAGCGCGTGAGTTTTTATCCTTATATATCAAGGGTGTTCAAAACGACAATGATTAGTCAACGGGTTGTTTGCAACCAACAGCAGGCTGTATCCCAGCGTTTGACTCATTAACCATGTCTTATCTACGCATCAACCAACACGCCTGTTTAGGAACATCACATCATGCAGTCTTTATCTACCGGTTTTCAGCTTCAAGCAGTCAGCCAGCCAATGTCGTCTGTTGAAACAGTTAACATGCAGCGCATGGGGGCTCGTTGTTGGAAGCTTCTGATCAACCAAGGGGTGCCCTTTAAAGACGCTAGGGAGCTTGCGATCGCGATTATTCACTTTATCTATCTAAAGAGCAATCCATCACAAGAACAAAAGCATCTTATCAATCGCTATCACGAACATATTTGTGCTGCAGAGTTGTCGTCCCTGCAGTTTTGATGAGGATAAAACCTATACATCAAAGGATTTAGAAGTTGAATTGATGGGGTACACAAAACCTGTGTGATCAATCCATCAAAAGATAGGGGACCAAATCACACCAAACGCTTTATAGATTGAATACATTTACGGAATAGTCTTCACGTTTTTTGTAGAGGCTTTACGTAGCGTTATTAAGGTCACGAAGAGGTCCCAATAGTTTCATAAGCAAGGTTGTTTTACAAAGTTTTACGTTTGTTTTAACAACGTTGCTCTCTTCAAACCGATAAATTTCTTCCTGAGTCATACTAACCCGCTATACGGAAGGGGATTCTATGCAGTCGTCCATCGCTTGTTTATTAGAGAGAAAACCACTATCCATTCCCAAAGATTCTAAGCGCGCAAAACTTAAGCGCTTGGGAGCTAGATACTGGCAACGACTTATGCGAGTGGGAGTGCCCCAAGATCATGCCAAGGAAATTGCGATTGCAGTTGTTCGCTACAGCCAGCTTGACCGTCGCCCGTCCTCTGAAGAAAAGCTTCTAATCGGTCGCTACTGTCAGCATCTCTGCGCTGTTGGTTTGTGGCATTTAGAACTGTTACTAGGCAATTAACGCTGAAACAATCAAAGATTGTAGGTGAATAGGAAAAGGGAGGCTTAAACGCGATGTATACCGAGGTGGCTACCCCTGCTGTTCCCTCTTCCCATCAATTTAAAATAGTTGTTGAGCTACACCGATACCGCTAGCAGCTCATCTAGTTTCTGACTAGCGTCCAAGGCATGGAGCGCATCACATCCGCCAACATGCTCATCGTTGATAAAGACCTGTGGAACCGAGCGCTTGCCGTCAGAACCACGGGCAACCATGACATCACGGGCTTCTTCGTCACCGTCAATCGCATATTCGGTATAGTCAACCCCTTTATTGTCCAAAAGTCGCTTGGCGCGAATACAGAAGGGGCAGCTCGTCCAAGTGTAAATCTCAACCTTTGCCATTGTCTTAATACCTGACCTAAAAACTGCTGGTGAGATCCTAACGCATCTATACAGCAGAAATCAGTCAGGTCTAGAGCTTAAAGGGCTTAAAAGTCTACGCCACGCTTTAGTTCAACACCACGCTCTGCATAGTGCTTGTGGTTAAATACCTCGGAATGGGCGCTGGCCAGTTGAAAATAGGCCGGGGGATTTTTACATCGCCCTGTAATGATTACTTCTGTATCTCTAGGTTTACGCAGAAACGCCTGAACAATGGGCTCCTCTGGCAATAGCTCTAGGTCCACAGTCGGATTAAGCTCATCTAGAATAATGGTTTTGTACAGGCCAGATGCAATGGCTGTGCGGGCGATTTCCCAACCGCGCTCAGCTTCTACATAGTCAATGGTTTGCTGCTGACCACGCCAGACAATGGCATCACGCCCACAGCGCTGGTGGTCCACAAGATTGGGATAGCTCTGTCGCAAGGCAGCAATGGCTGAATCTTCGGTGTAGCCTTTGCCCCCCTTCAGCCATTGGATAATCATCACTCGATGGGACTTATCTTGACTGATACCAATGCCAATGGCCTGGAGTGCCTTACCTAAAGCGCTAGTGGATTTGCCTTTGCCGTCTCCTGTGTAGATTTCAATGCCGGTCAGTCCGGGAATTTCGGAGGTGGCATAGTGCTGGGGTTTCATCTCCGAGTGCAGATCGGCTACTTCTAAGAGGGCGGGCGGCGCGCTGCGTCCTGTGGCAATAATTTCTAGGTAGTCGGGTTTGCGTCGCAGAGTGCGCACAACGTCATCAATATCCAACAGCCCTAGATCGAGCACTGGATTTAGTTCATCTAGCACCACAACAGAATAGAGACCTGATGCGATCGCACCTTTGGCCACATCCCATCCCCGCTGGGCTTCTTGTTTATCAAACTTGGTAATCTCATCGGCCCCAAAATACTCGGCTCGTCCCGTTCGAACCTGGTCGATCAGGTGGGGAAACCCCCGCTGCAGCGCTTCAATGGCGGCGTCTTCGTCATAGGTGCGCCCCGGCCCCTTTAGAAACCGCAGCAGCAGCACTCGGCTTTCCATAAAGGTTTGAATTCCCAACCCAATGGAGCGCAGTACCACCCCCAATGCCACCTGAGATTTTCCTTTACCTTCGCCATCGTAGACATGGATTTGTCCCACCAGTCGCTCTGATGTTTTCTGAGCGGTGCGAATACCGATGCCAGAACGAACCATAGGAAAATGAAGATAAAGTTGGGCGTCTTTGATTGTAGCGTTAGGCGTCAAGGGGCGCTGCCTGCCACATCCGTAGATTGACATGTCCCCAAAATCACCAAAATTAAATGCAGTATTTATATATTGAGATGTTCTTCTTTCCAAATTGGGTATACCCTATGTCTGAGAATCTCAGATAGGCCCATGGGCGAACTTGAACCGGTGTTTCCGCTTAAAGCGGTGATATTTCAAATTTTATTTTTACTAGTGGCGATCGCATTAGAAGCGATGGTACTACGCCAAAACCTGCGTCTTGGCTATAAACAAAGCGTGCGGTACGCGGCGGCAGTTAATCTGCTAGCAGTGGTGGTGGGCTGGCTGGCCTTTTTATCAATTGAGCCATTATTTGAGCCGCGTCTTCAGGCTCAGGTCATTAGCTATGTGCTATTTGATAATTTAATTAACAACACCCTCAAACCCCAAATGGGATGGATCATTTTGGTGATGGGGTTAGTGGCCTTCTTTTTGACCCTTGTTCTCAAGCTCAAAGGGTTGGAGTTGATTATGAGGGCGCTTGGCACCTGGAGCCTACCGTCTAAGCCTAAAGATTTAAGCCGTCAAGAGCGCTATAGCCGCTCCCGTACCGGCACCACCCAATATAAAGAAGCCGCTTCCAACTTTGCGATCGCGGTCCTCCAGGCCAATGCCCTCAGCTTTAGCGCCATTCTCCTGTTATTGATCATGCGGTCTTACGTTTTTGGGGGTATTGCATGATTGACGTCCTTAAAGATGCCATCGATAAAATGCGCGGGCTGATCACCCCGCCTCGCTATTTGTCCTGGCAGTCATTGTTGCTACTCAGCTTGTTTTCCTGGGGTATGGCCGCCCTAGCCGAAAGTACCGAGGCCACTCCTCTGACTGTCGCCATGCTCAGTACCGGCAGCTGGCTGTTTCTGACCATTGCCATTTGGTGGGGGCTTACCGATAATCCCATCAAGGTTGGGAATCTTTCCATTAGCCCCTGGATTACAGCAGCCGTTATCTGTGTGTTTTTATTTAGGCCGTGGACGACCGAGCGACTGCAATTGGCCATGGCCATGTGGCCAGTAGTAGCAACAATTCTCGTGGCTATTCCCAGCTTTTGCAATTGGAAATTAAACTGGTCACTACCCAAACCAGCTGTACGACAGGAACTCATTGTGCTGCTGCTGGTTAATTTGTTGTTGAGCAGCTGGATTATGTTTTACTTTCGCATCCAGCATTGGTTTAGCGACTACCCAAGCCTGATTGCCGAAAATTTAGACAGCAGTGCCTTTGTCTATCGATTTGGCAGTGACACCGATAGTAGTTCCCAAGCAGATGCCTTGTTGACAAGCGCTGCTGATAATCTAGTCAACCAGCTAGATGATACCCCCTGGCCCCGCGTCGAGCGCTGGCTACTCAACCTAGACAATAGTATTACTTCCGTTGCTGAGGGAATCGTGCTTAATGCGATCAATGAAGGTGTCTTTTGGAGTCTCGATGCCCCTCGACCCAAATCGGTATCAAACGGCTATCAGATTAGATTACGGGCCAACTGGCTAGGACCAACCGCCAATCAAAACGGTTACTACGTTGAAAAAGTTTGTAATATTTTGCCCCGCACCCTGAAGCCGCGTACAGGCAATGAAGATACTCAAAATTTAACCCCGACGGCTGAGGTCACTTGTTTAGATCAAACAACGAAGGTAGAGCGTCAGGTCACGATTGAATCTGCCACATAGGCCATGACGCTCGGCCCACCTTATTTCCCAACCAACGCCTATGCTAAATCTCCCTCGTATTACTGTCGTGGCGCGCAATGTCTTTTTAGAGGTCATTCGCGATCGCATCCTATACCTTGCCGGATTATTTGCCGTGATCATGGTTCTGGCAGCCATCCTGCTGCCAGAGGTAGCCGCCGGTACAGAAGACAAGATTTTTCTAGACCTGGGGTTAGCCACCATTAATCTGTTCACTCTAGTGGTGGCCATATTCGTTGGTACTGGTCTGGTTAATAAAGAAATCGAGAAAAAGACGGTCCTAGTGCTGATCGCAAAACCCGTTAGCCGCTTTGAAATCATCCTGGGTAAACATCTGGGTTTGGCCGCTGTTATCGGTGTTTTGATGCTGGTGCAGACAGGGATTTTTATTGCCATTCTGACCGTCAGGGCCGTGGAGTTTCCAGCCGGAAGTATGCTGGTTGCGATCTCATTTATGTATCTCGAAATGCTGCTGATCATCGCCGTCACCATTGTATTTGGCGTATTTACCAGCTCTCTGCTCGCCACCCTACTCTCATTTGGCACCTATCTTGTTGGTCACCTCAGCACCGACCTACTCAAACTGAGCCAGCTAGCCGAATCTCAAGGTTTTCAGAGAGCGGTCGAAGCGATGTATTTAGTGATTCCTGACCTGGAGCGACTCAACTTGAAGAACGAAGCCGTCTATGGCGCAGCTCTGTTACCAGGCCCCGCTACATTAGCCATCAATGCCCTATACGGAGTAATCTATACCGCCCTGCTGTTAGTCATTGCCGGCAATATCTTTAGCCGTCGGCAATTTTGAGACGAAAGAAAATCGATACGCTCCCAACGACCTCACGATGGCAGGCAATCACGCCTGTTTTACGGTGTGAAATTTACGGTGTGAAGCGAACAATGAAGCATTTCAGACAGTGGAGACAGTGGGCATTAGCCACCACCATAATCAGTCTCCTGCTCACCCCCACCCGTGCCACGGCCTACTGCCGCGCTGATTTGACTAGACAACTCGATATCATTGCCGAGCAACCTCTCCTAAAAAAAGCCCGCCTCGGTATCCTGATTGAAACTCAATCTGGTCAGGTCATCTACAGTCGCGATGCCGATCACTATTTTGTTCCGGCCTCTAATGTCAAACTCCTGACGACGGCTGCGGCCCTCTCCAGCCTGGGTCCAAACTTCACCGTCCGCACCTCAGTCTATGGTCAGCAGAGCAATGGACAAACCAATTTACAGGTCGTAGGCAGAGGCGACCCCACCTTTAGCGATGTTCAGCTCAATAGCTTGGCTACCCAGCTCAAAGCCCAGGATATTAGCACCGTTGACGCACTCCTAGGCAATGACAGCTACTTTGCCGGACCAACGATTAACCCTAACTGGGAATGGGAAGACGTCCAAGCCGGATACGGAGCCTCTGCCAACAGTCTGATTATTAATGCTAATGAACTCGGCCTGACTCTTTATCCCCAGGCTGTTGGTCAGCCCCTGCGGGTGGCATGGGACGACCCGGAACTCCACAACCAATGGCAAATCGAAAACTTTTCTCGATCAGTTGCCACTGGCCAGCCAGAATATGTTGATATTGGCCGAGACCTGAGTCAGCCGATTTTGCAAGTCTATGGCCAACTCATCTCCGGATCTGCCCCCGAGACTGCCTCAGTCGCTGTTCCCAATCCAGCCGATTATTTTATCAATCGATTTCGTCAAACTCTCAACCGTCAGGGCATTGCTGTGACCCAAAGCGGTCTAACGACTACGGCTCCCCCAGGTTCAGAGCTGGCTGCTGTCACCTCACCCCCCCTAGCTGAGTGGCTGGTACCCACCAACCGCAATAGCAAGAATATTTATGCTGAAGCCCTATTGAAATCTTTAGGCGCAAAGAGTGGTGAAGATGCTACTGCCGCTGGCATTGTAGCTGCAGAAATTATCTTGCAACGGGCGGGTGTCAACCCAGAACTTTATAAAATCGTCGATGGCTCAGGGCTATCGCGACATAATCTGGCCACCCCCGAAGCTTTTGTTGATACCCTCCAGGTCATGGCCCGATCACCCCATGCCACTACCTATCGTAATTCCCTGGCCGTAGCTGGCACCAGCGGTACCTTACGGAATCGCTTAGGCGGTATTCGCTTTGTCGGCAAGACAGGTGCCGTCAGTCACAATGCCTCCTTGTCAGGCTATCTCAACCCACCCAACTATTCCCCCCTGGTACTGAGCATCCTGCTCAATAACCTGGACCAGCGCGGCAGTATCCTGCGGCGCACTATTGACGATATTGTCAAAGTCACTGCTCAATTAGCTGACTGCTAATCGGGAGGTTTACAAGGGCTTCACGTCACCTGGGAATACTGCAGGGGGTAGGTTAATATAGACGTCTTTCTTTAGGTTTTTATTTCTTCAGAGCTTTCAGCTCTTTTTTGACATACCTTGCTTTAGTCATTGGCAGGGATTGCTGACATTTTTTAGTGCCGCATGACTCGTTTTGATTCTCGCCAAGACCACCTCAACTATTACTATCAGCAGATTCAGACTGTCATTTTGTCACGTCAAAACCCAGTAACGGGTCTGTTGCCTGCGAGCACCGCTGTCAACACCCATGGTGACTATACCGATGCCTGGGTACGAGATAACGTTTACAGCATTATGGCTGTGTGGGGACTGGCGCTGGCCTATCGCAAGATTGATGAAAATCTGGGGCGTACCTACGAGCTAGAGCAAAGCGTGACCAAGCTGATGCGCGGTTTGCTGTTTGCCATGATGCAGCAAACTGATAAAGTCGAAAAATTCAAACGCACCCAAGATCCGCTAGATGCTCTTCATGCTAAATACAATACTCCCACTGGCAGTACTGTAGTCGGTGATGATGAGTGGGGCCACCTGCAGCTAGATGCCACTTCTGTTTATTTGCTGATGTTGGCTCAAATGACCAGCTCGGGACTGCAGATTATCTATACCCGCGACGAAGTCGACTTTGTCCAAAACTTGGTGTATTACATTGGTCGCGCCTATCGGACTGCTGACTATGGTATCTGGGAGCGAGGCAACAAACTCAACCACGGCAAACCAGAACTGAACGGTAGTTCGGTGGGTATGGCCAAAGCCGCCCTAGAGGCCATGAACGGTCTCAATCTGTTTGGAGTGCGTGGCGGTCATGGTTCAGTGATCCATGTGTTGCCTGATGAGATTGCTCGCACTCGGATTACCTTAGAGTCTTTGCTGCCCAGAGAGTCGGGTTCTAAAGAAATTGATGCTGCTCTTCTCAGCGTCATTGGCTTTCCGGCCTTTGCTGTCGATAACTCGGATTTGCTACAGGCTACTCACAACGCCATCGTCGATAAACTGCAGGGGCAGTATGGCTGTAAGCGATTTTTGCGAGATGGCCACCAGTCAGTTGTGGAAGATGCCGAGCGTCTCCACTATGAGCCAGGAGAGCTAAAGGATTTTGAACATATTGAATGTGAGTGGCCTTTGTTTTTCTGCTACTTACTCCTTAATAGTCTCTTTCGCAACGCAGGCGACCAGGCGGCTTTCTATCGAGAGCGGTTAGAAGCCCTGGCGATCACTAAAGATGGCTTAGAGCTTTTGCCTGAGCTTTACTATGTTCCGACGGCAGTGATCGACGCTGAGCGGGAAAATCCCCATAGCCAGATTCGTGAACCCAATGACAATGTTCCATTAGTGTGGGCTCAAAGTCTCTACTATATGGGGCAAATGATTCAAGATGGGCTGATTACTTTGGGGGATATTGATCCTTTGGGTCGCCATCTCAAGGTCGGTCAAAATCGTCAGCCTATTGTGCAGATCTCGCTGCTGTCAGAGGATAGTGACCTGCAGCAGCAGCTGGCTAACTACGGCATTGAAACTCAGGTTTTAGAACAAATTGATCCAGTTCAGGTACGCACCTCAACCGATTTAGCCGACCTCTATGCCCAGATCGGTGGTAACTCTAAATTAGAGACCACAGGGCGTCCTGACCGTCGTCTGCGTAGCTTGACAACGTCTCGTATCTTTCGTATTCAGCGAGAGACTATTGTTTTTGTCCCGGCTTTTCTAGATCCTAGCCAGTTTTACATCACCCTTGATTATCAGTTTCTGGTTGCTCAGATCCGTAGTGAACTGTCATATATCCACGAACACTGGAATGAGCCAGGTCGCCCGACAGTGACTTTGCTGTTAACCCATCGCATGTTTGAGCTGGGGCATAAAGCAATTAGTGACTCTCCTCTGCTACAGCTCATTTTTGAATTAAAAGATGGCGAATGCAACGGCGTCCCTGTAAAAGTAGGTACGCTGTTCCAGCTGATGCTGACAGCGGCCACCGAGCGTATAGAAGATGTGCCTTTGCCGAAGGCAGACGAAACGCTATCGTCGTATACCATGCCCATTTCGGCGTATTTGCCACTATCTGACAACAATACCCAGCCCCTTACTCAAATCCAAGAACTGGACCTGGAGCGGGAAACGGATAGCTGGCGACTGCTCGAACCATTGAAAGTGTCTGACAATCTGTACGAGCAAATTGAATTGATTAGTAATTTGTGTCGATTAGAAAACTTAGCCTTTGACACTGGCTGGGGTGAAGAAGCCGGTGAGCAGGTTACCTTGGCTAATTTGCTGAATGAGATCTACATCAAAGCCGGTCGTCTAGAGCTGTGGGCCATTGTACGACGGACTGCTGGTTTACTGAATAAGATGGCTATTGGTCTGGCCGATGCAGCGACAGAACTGCTAGTACGTCAAAAACAGATTGCTGTAGGTAAGGCCTACAGCGAGGCCTCACTAATTACCGATCCTCTATCACCCCAAGAATTACTGACCAAGATTAATGAGTTTTGTGGTGAGGATATTCGCGATCGCACCCTTACCCAAGAAATTCTCATCTATCTCAGTGTCTTGATCAACTCAGAACCCGAGATCCTCGAAGGTCTGCTTACCCTACGCGTCAGCTACTTGATCTTGCTGATCAACAGCGAAATTTGTCGCGAGCAACACTGCACCCAGGACGAAGCCTACGAAACCCTAATGGCCATGAGTCCTTTTGAAATCAAGATGCGCCTACGACAGGTGCTTGTGGGCTACGAAGGTCTAGACAATACTCTCTTCCGTCAAGAATCTATCCAATCAAGCAAACCTAAAGCGGTTAACTGGGTGGTCCTACCCCAGGCTGAAGAGGTTGACCCGTCCGAGGGAGACTGGCTACACAAACGCCAACGAGAAGGCGGCCTCAATCGAGTACCCGAAGACTTTTACCCACGGGTATGGCGACTGCTCAAACAATGCAAGGGGATCGTCATCGGCGACAAACTAGAACGCCGTAATCGTCTGGTTAGCGAATTAATTCTATCTGACAGTACGCCCGAAGAAAAGGACTTCGCCCGACGCATTGAACATCTCTTTAACAAAATCCAGGCACCTGAATATCGTCAAATCAATGTAGAAGCTCTGATGGAACTCTCAGAACTATTCGACACCAACCCCGACTGGCAGCTAGAAGACTATATCGTCCTCGATGTTCTCATCGGCCATGCCGTTCGCCTCTCCTGGATCGAAGGCGGCGACCATCGCGCCCACCGCTATCTTCAAGACAAGGCCAAAGCCTGGCGCTCGTTTTACCAAGATTCCCCTCATCACTGCGCCAGGTACATTGCCAAATCTATGCAGTTTCTAATCGAGCTGAATGAGGGTGAAGTATTACCGACGTAATACCTTTTCAAATTATTTAACCGTTCATTTAACCGTAGGGCTGCTCCATAGAACGACCCTGCGGTTACTACATTCCAATCAAATCCACCGCCAGCCGCTACAATAGGACACGTTCTATTTCACCCCACCGTCCACTATGACCGCTGCGGCACCTGCGAAGACCGAGTACGAAGCCGTCATTGGCTTAGAGATCCACTGCCAGCTCAGCACCAACACCAAAATTTTTACCCCCAGCTCAGCCGAGTTTGGGGCAGACCCCAACACCCATATCGACCCCATCACAGTCGGAATGCCTGGGGTATTGCCAGTGCTTAATGAAAAGGTTTTGGAATATGCGGTCAAGGCAGGTCTGGCCCTAAACTGCCAGATTGCCCCCTATAGCAAGTTTGACCGTAAGCAGTACTTTTATCCTGATCTACCCAAAAACTATCAGATCTCGCAATTTGACCTACCCATCGCCGAACATGGCTGGATAGAAATCGAACTAGTCGATAAAAAAAGCGGTAATGTAGACCGCAAAAAAATCGGCATCACTCGTCTCCACATGGAAGAAGATGCCGGTAAGCTCGTCCATGCCGGCAGTGATAGTCTTGCTGGTTCCACCTATTCCCTGGTGGACTATAACCGAGCAGGCGTTCCCTTGATCGAGATCGTTTCCGAACCAGATCTGCGCACCGGCAAAGAAGCCGCCGAATATGCCCAGGAAGTACGTCGCGTTGTCCGCTATCTCGGCGTCGGCGACGGCAACATGCAAGAAGGCTCCCTTCGCTGCGACGTCAATATTTCCATTCGCCCTAAGGGGCAAGAAGCCTTTGGCACCAAGGTGGAAATCAAAAATATGAACTCCTTCAGCGCCATTCAAAAAGCCATCGATTACGAAATCGAGCGCCAAACTGAAGCCGTTGAAAGTGGAGACGAAGAAATTGTGCAAGAGACGCGTCTTTGGGATGAAAGCACTCAAGTCACAAAAAGCATGCGCTCTAAGGAAGGTTCTAGCGACTATCGCTACTTTCCAGAACCCGACCTACCCCCCATTGAAGTGTCCAAAAAGCAGCTTGAAACCTGGCAAGCTGAACTACCCGAGCTACCTGCCAATAAACGTCACCGCTACGAAACAGAGCTGGGGTTATCCGCCTACGACACCCGTGTACTCACTGACGACCAGAGCATTGCCAACTATTTTGAACGAGCCATCGCCACCGGAGCTGATGCCAAGACTTCAGCAAACTGGGTCATGGGCGATATTGCTGGCTACCTCAATGCCGAAAAGCTATCCATCAGTGACATCAGCCTCACACCAGAAAGCCTAGGTGAAATGGTAAACCTCATCACCTCTGGCACCATTAGCAATAAAATTGGCAAAGACTTATTACCTACCCTACTTAAAGAGGGTGGTTCTCCCAAAACCATCGTCGAGGAAAAAGGTTTAGTACAAATTTCTGACCCTGCCGCCATTGAAGCCATCATTGATGACGTCATGGCAGCAAACCCTGATGAGCTAGCCAAATATCGAGCGGGCAAAAAGAAGCTACAGGGCTTCTTTGTTGGCAAGGTAATGAAGCAGTCTGGCGGACGGGCAGATCCAAAATTGACGAATCAGTTACTCGGCAAGAAGCTAAATGGGT
>JBCDFI010000111.1:0-12298 GCA_039178155.1 Cyanobacteria bacterium P01_H01_bin.105 | reverse complement strand
GGGCAAGAGTTTAACTGTCCTCTTAGCCACTATTTTTACGTTTCTAGCGATCGCAATTTATATCTCAGAATCAAAGGGAAATCCAATACCCAGTTTTGTTTGGCTTGCCCTAAGCCTTTTAGGCTTAATTCTGCTATTTGTGGTGGTGATTCAGCTCATCTATGCCAATAGTTGGGCTGGGGCACCCATCATTTTGAAACCGACTCATACAGGCACGGTCGTTAGTCTCATTTTTGTACAAGGGGAGGGAATCCCAATTGAGCGATATCGTCAGATAGCAGCAGCAATTCAATCGGCAGCTCCTGACTTAGCTATTTGGGTCGGCATTCCGCAGTTTATTGGAGATTCTCCAATCCCAAGAGAAACGGGCTTAGCCATTAACAATGCGCTCCAGCAGATGAAGAAAGAAGGAATGCCAGAGACTGATAACTGCTTCTTCATTGCCCATTCTGTTGGTGGAATTGCCCTACAAAAGTATCTCAAAGCCTTTCCTGAAAACGTTAAAGGACAAGTGTTAATGGGATCTTTTCTGGGTAAATGGAATCTCTCAAAGTTAGATAGTAAAGGGCAGACAATCGTTGACTATCCTGTTTCTACATTGACAATTGGTGGCACATTGGATGGTTTAGCTAGAATTACTCGAATTGCCGCTGCCTTTTGGTATCAACAGATCAATTCATCGCACCTCACCGATAAGCAGAAATTTCCGGTGGTCACTATTGATGGTGCCAGCCATATGCAGTTTGCATCTGGGAAACCGACTAATTTTGTTGCCGATTTTGATCTTAAACCTGGTGATGGAGTCGAAGATGCCGACGTTCATCACCAGGTCGGCAAATTGGTATATGGGTTTATGTGTAAGCGATTATCTCATTGCCAGTCCGAAGCTAGTTTAAGGTTCTTGAGTGATGAGCAAACAAAGACTCACCAAGCAGTGACCCCAATTATTGATGCACTTGCTTTAGAGGGATATAACGGCTTTAAGCCTGCGTGTTATAACAGTGCGTTGGATAATACTCGAACCGATCCTAAATGCACACCATATTCGCCGTGGATTCAAAATAAGGCTAATGAGATTATGGCTGGCAGTGATGTATCCCCTGTCTCTTTCAGCTTAGACATTAAGGATAGTTTTCATCGTTCTTATTCCATCAATCCGGTTCACCTTCCTAAAATTGAGAACTTTTGTGAGGACAAAGAAACCTGTATATTGAAGGGTAATAGTGTCACCCAAGCTCTCTACAATCTGTTTGATTTTTTTGATACGGGTTTCTTCCCCATTTCAGCTTTCTCTTTGCGAACAAAGCTCAATTCTCGACAGAGATTTTGGCAACATGCAGGCGTTCTTGACCCAAATTTCAAAGAAACTGATGGGGGGTCTATTGGAACTGAAATCAATCAACAGGTTTATCAATGGGCTTTGGAGCATGCAGGGGATAAGGCACGTGAATATTTTAATAAAGTTGGTATGCCAATAGAGATGGGAACAGATGTGGTCCCGTGCGTTTCGGCAGGACCCATTTTTCTTTTGAATTACCCTAAATTCAACTATGTATCCAAAGATGGGCTTGAGTCTTTTCAAGTTAGAGCAGGAGCAATGAAAACATCTCTCAGCTATCCACTCAAGGTTTCAAGTGGATTTCATTATTGTCAGCTGCTTTCTCCTGCAGCCGCGATGGAGTGGATCTACGTTGATGGCTTACGCCCCAAAGCTTCTATTTCTGGGGATACTGTTGTTTACGGTCCTTTTGGAGGCATTGTCAGAACCCTGAAATTTGTCTTGCGGGGATTGCTTCGCCAAACCAGAGCCAATGTACTTTACAAGAGAGTTTGAGTATAGCCCAAATGCTTAAGGCATCATACAAAATCTGTGATGGATGTATATTTGAGACAAAAGTAAAGTTGAGAGTTTCAATTGGAGAGTGAGAAAAAGTGGAGAAGCTTGAAAACATTTGCAGCATAAGCGCCGGAACGTAGGCTGCCCAGTATTTCTCTATTCAGAGTCTTCTGGTCAGTCTTGCTCCAGCGCTTTGATGTGCAACTATCTAAGATATGTCCACGCTGTACCTACCGTTCTCAAGACATCGCTGCCTACAATTCTGCCAAATCATCAGCTAGCAACTTGCTGCCCAATCCCGTATTAACAGTGATTGCAACGAGATCTATTACAGAGAGGGCCACAGCACCTTTAGGTCCAGTTGTTCTTAAGGGTGCTAAAAGGTTTGGTATCCAAGAGACCACCTCGTTGGCAATCTCGAAGCCTGATTTATCTTCTTCAGGAACAGCCCTCAGATATCTTATCGCAAACATGGCATCAAACACTGAGAGCCAAAAGAAAATACCGATAGTTTTAGATTCTGCGCGCCGTATCCGCTGTAGTTTTGCTTCGCTCTCACTTGGGTTTTTTTTGCTCTTACGTAACACAGCGACTCCTTTACTGGCTAGTATGACGACATCTAGCCAATACACAAATGTCCTCCAGCCCCACATAGTGCGCTCTTCATACTCTGGCTTGTCTTCGCCTTCGGTAACTTTGTGGGCAGCCACGTTGTATGGACGACCACCGGGAAAATCTGGAGAGGAGGGAAAGCTGGCTAACCAGCTAAAGCCACTCAGTAATAGGCTCACGAACTCAAACGTATAACCCGCATTTTCTTCCAATTCCCTCTCTTTAGAGCCAGACTCTGGAGAGAGATCTAATACGGCATTGATCACACCGTTTAAAGCATCGGCTGTCAATCCAATAATTCCCCAGATGCGAATCGACCGCTCACGTGCCGTGGTGTCAGAACTTTGTGCGATCGCACTTTGCTGAGCAACCAATCTAGCACCCGTTTGCCCAGTGATCGGTTCGGCTGGAGTAGAAAAATCAAGCGGCGGTTCATTCTTAAAGGGTGCTTCACCCATAACAAGCTTAGAGACCACCGTCACTGGAATCGCCAGCAGCAAACCGACCAGATTTAGCGGTGTTAGTTTACCTGCCCCAATCAGCTCAAATAGGTTAGAAATGAAGGGGATCTTGATTTCTTTATTCAGCAGTTTTTTCAGCTGTTCAACCGCCTCTGCAATCACATCCAAAAAGCCCAGCACCAGGTTCTCGACAGCTTCCAACAGCTGAATGGTGACATCCCTAAACGTTTCGATCAGAGCGACTAAGGCTAGCTGCGGTTGGAGCGGATTCGCCAGCAGAGTGGCAATGGTCTCACCCATACCTTCAAATCCTCGAATTATAGCCCCAGCGCCGTCTTCCAATGCTTCAATAAAGTGGAACACGAAGTTTCCTAGTTCAGAATCCTCGCTCGGCTGTGTATCTGACTCGGGCACGGTCTTAGCACTCTCTTTTTTCGAGTTGCCCAACAGCTTCGAGAAAAACCATTCGACAGCCTCTGGCAGTTTAAATCCAGACTCTCGTACTTCCGAAGGCTCACCTCCCAAAGTCGTTATCAGCTGGTTCATACCGTCCTCAACAGTTTCTTGTAGATTGTCCATAAAGGCTGAGACCGGTGCTTTAGCAGCGTCTGCTTGCTGGGCTGCATAATCAAATCCGGCATTGATGGCACCAACCAGATACCGCTGAGTGTCTAAAATGTCGTCCCAGTTGAACAAAAACTGTAGATACTCGATAAATTTTTTGATGCCGTCAACCACCTTTTCGACAACCGCTTCCACAAATTCAGCCACTTTTTCAGCGGTGTCAACCACAAAGTCGATGACTTCTTCAGCGGTTTTTACAATTACATGGACGACATCTTTAACAGTCCCGATCACCACTGATGCAGCCTTTTTAATCGCATCTTTAAATCGTCTGCCGATGCGGCGAAAAGCTCTTCTAGTACCTATGACTCTGCTAGTTCCTAGACTGCTAGTTTCTGGACCGTTAGCGTCTTCACCACTGGTTGCTTGACTGAGCAGCAGCTGCCATTCATCCTTACTAACCTTATTCTCTTCGATGGGAGCTTTTGCAACGACTCTTGAGGCAGGAGGGGTTGTTCGTCTACCTCGTCCCGGCTGCGTTGTTTTATTGTCTTCAATCGCCCCAAGTTTGAGTTCCCAGGGGTTGTCGATGGTAGCGCTAGACACGTCTCGGTTCGACGACTGCACGCGGCTATTGGCAACAGGGGCAGCCTCAGCATAATTCACAGTCGCCATCACCCGCTTGATGGTGTTTTGTACGCTAGCGACCTCTTCTTTGCTATGGGCCTTACGATCTACAATTAAGTTGCCCTGGGCATCGGTCGCATTCCAAAGCGCCCCCTCTTCTAGCTCAGCAATTTGTTGATGAGCTGCTTGATTTGGGAAAATCACCACGTGTTCATTAGAGGTCATTTCGTTGGTACGAATCTTGAGCCCAGGGGTGTTGAGGCCATCAGCTTCGGAGGTAATCATAATGAAATTAAGGTCATTGGGGCTGAGGGTGACCGATCTCACCTCATCAATCTCATAGGTGGTGTCTTCGACCTCAATCTCGGTCAGATCGGTAGCTGAAACCTCGATCTCGCCAGCACCCGGTTTAAGTCTCAGCGTGGTGCGATAGGACGAAAATTCTTCGAGATTATCGCCCACCATGCGATAGTCCTGGCTCAGTTTGGTGGTATAAGAGCTAAAGACATCCTCAGGTTCAAGGGTTCTAAAGATTTTGATTGAGGAAAGCGCATCGTTACCGATCTGACTCTCTCGGAGATCTGGCACGTTTTTGACAATATCTTCGATATCTTCTTCTCGTTTGTCTTCGTCAGTACGGAAGGCAGAATGCTTAAATAAGGTTACCCCTGTATCGGGTCCTAAACGAATGGAGGAGGTTTGATCCTGTAACCCTTGAAACTGTGAAAGGTGTCTATGGTTACCGGACACATGCTTGGCACTATCGGACAAAATCCAGGTTTTCCCGTGGTAGGCTAAATGTTCATACAGGGCCACTTCCCCCGGTGCCAGTTCTCCCACCTGGCCTTCATTATCGGCAACTTTGACCGCACGAACAAAAATGGCACGACTATCTTTTTGTCGAGTCCATCTAAAGGTGTTGTTTGCAGCGAGTTCTAACCATTCGTTCTGGGTCTGATTGACCAGTGAAAACTCACGACCGTCTAAATCATCAACAAATAGGTAAGTGGGGGTCTCCACCGAAGATAGGGTAAAGAAAGCATTTTCCTGATCGGATCCGGGGATCAGCTGAAGCTGGGCCTGTTGTAAATTGTGATGAAATTTGAAAAGCTTATGGGATTCCCGTGGGGGTACTGTGGTAAGTCTGTTCTTACCCAGGCTCAAAAACTGACCGTTAGATGCTTTGATAATCCACTTGCCGGTAAAGGGCTCGCCAATGGTCGACCAAATACGGATCGACTTTGGAAAGTTCTTAAGCCGTGAGAGGCGAATGTCTGGCAGCTCGGCATAACACTTTTGAGCAGTGCCTTTAAAATCATTTTGCTGATAAAGAGTAACGCCGGTATTGTTAGCGACCCGCAGCTGCTTAAAGCTACTGGAAAAGCGAGAGAGATCGTCAACATTTTGAGTGAGAATGACGGCGGCATTATCGGCGGCCACTAGCTCAATTTCACCTTCATTCAACGGGCGATTTACGGGTGGGACTAGGGCTTTAACGTCTGCGGCGTTGAGGGCCTTATGGTAGATGCGCAGGTCTTCGTATTGTGCTATTGGAGTCTTCAATCCCCGAGCCCCCAGCAATAGGGCCGCGTCGGTCGTAATATTAGCAACCCCTGTTTTGGACTTGCCTTCATCCGCTAGCTCACCATCAATGTAGAGCTTTAGCGATCGTCCTTGTCTGACAGCAGCGATATGATGCCATTTCCCATCTTTTAGGGGCCGCTTGCTATGCAAAACGGCATAATTCTTGCCACGGGTATTTTCATCCACCTCAAAGGTCAACTGTCCCTGGTTTTTCATCCGCAGGGAGAAGAAATTTCCATGGCCAGACGTTGATCGGTTGCCGATTACGTGGAGCAACTTCTGTCCATAGGTGCCCTGAACCTTCATTCCAAACGCTATCGTAAAATCGCTGGTGCCAAACCGGGCCACATCTTGAGCAAATGCAATCCGAGAATTCTTAACCCTGCCATTGATTCTGATGGCATCACCGATCCGACCATGGCCAGACCATGTGACGTTAGACAGCTTAGCTTTGACACCGCTTATGGCATCTACTAGTGCTGTTCCTTGCTTTTCTTGAAACTGCCAGTGATAGTTAGGTTGAACTGTCATAATATTTTTTCTGTTGTGAATTGTTGATAAAAATTGACGACGCACTCAAACACGCCCTGACAAAATGCCAGGATAGCTGTTGCAAATATAGTGAGATAAAGAACTAAAAAACAGACAGACAATTACTGTTCTATGACAACTCACACATGGCACACAAGTGAGCCATGCTCGATGAGAAAACCATCAGTTGTCAGTTATAGATACGAATAATGTTCAACTTTGGATGAGTTTATTTTGAGAACTTGTCGGATAGTTTTTATTGACTTAAATAATGAGACAATCCACCATAGAGAAATAGCCTCTCAGCTAAACTGTGGTTTCCAACGTGAGCCTCCTCGTATTGTTCAATCGTTATCTGTCTGACTATCAATACGAATAACGTTTCGATTTGGATGAAAAATTTTCAAATTGGCCCTGACCTGTCATATCATCGTCCCCTCCTTGCTAGGACTCCCACGGCGGCACAGGCTGGAATCGTTCGAGTAAAAAATCAATCATGGCATGAACTTTTGGTGCAATGATCCGGCGGCTCGGATAAAGTAACCAGATAGAGGCTTCTGTCACTAGGGGAAAGTCTGGCAGCACCTCGACGAGCAGACCCGATTTCAAACTTTCGCTGGCATTCCAAACTGACTTGATACCAATGCCTAGCCCCTGTTCGAGCATTTGGCGTAAGGCCTCACCGTCGTTGACCACAAACGAGCGTGAAATGTTTACCGTTTGCCCATTTTCAAACTTCCACTTAGTCGCTTCGGCCAGACTGACACACTGATGTTCTACAAGATCGGCAGGCACTGTAGGTGCACCATGCCGTTCAAGATAGGCAGGTGAGGCAACGAGAAGCCGATGATCCGAGGCTAACTTTCGCAAAATCAAACTGCTATCGGCCAACGGGGCATTGCGAATAATCAGATCATAAGCTCCTTCAACCACATCCAGGACGGTGTCCGATAGTCGTAAATCAAGGCTGACGCGCGGATAGCGGGCGTGAAAGTCGGCTAGGGCTGGAATGATATACATCCGCCCAAAAGACCCCGGCATGGTTATGCGCAGTAACCCCTCAGCGTCTCTCCCCTGTCCCTTAACTTCATTGAGACCGGTTTCTAGCGTTTCTATTATCTGTTGGGCATAGGGTAAAAATGCTTCGCCATCGGTGGTCAAGGAGACGGCTCGGGTTGTTCTGTTGAATAGACGAAAGCCGATAGTCTCTTCGAGTTTGACGAGACGGGCGCTAGCACTGGCGGGAGAAAGGGAGAGATCCTGCGCTGCTGCCGAGACACCGCTAAGAGCTGCAATCCTCAGAAATAAACGGAGCGATAGAATATCCATTTATCAAAAATATCCGAATTATCATTTCGTTTCAAGCCTATTTATCTTTTCTATTCAAATAATTAATATGCAGTTAATGGTTCCACGACTCGCAAGGAGACGGAATGATGAAAGCCATTGGTTATAAGGTGGCAGGGCCTATCTCAGCCGAAAACGCCCTCACCGAATTTGAAACGGATACATTGCAACCGGGCCCCAACGATTTATTGGTGGACGTCCGGGGAGTTTCGGTAAATCCGGTTGATGTCAAACTGCGAGCCAGCGCTCAACCCAACGACGGGCCTCGCATTCTTGGGTTTGATGCGGCTGGGGTTGTGAAAGCAATAGGCTCAGCAGTAACGCGGTTTCAGCCCGGTGACGACGTGTTTTATGCAGGCGACATTACCCGACCCGGTACCAATGCCCAGTTTCACCTGGTTGATGAACGTATTGTTGGGCGCAAACCAGGGTCGCTCAATTTTGCCGAAGCCGCCGGAATGCCCCTGACTAGCATTACAGCCTGGGAAATTCTATTCGATAGCTTTGGATTAAAAGAAGGTGAAGGAGCGGGTGAATCACTGCTGGTGATTGGAGGTGCTGGCGGTGTTGGTTCGATTCTTATTCAACTCGCTAAAAAACTGACGGGGTTAACCGTTATTGCTACAGCATCGCGGGATGATACCCGTGCTTGGGTTGAAAAGATGGGGGCTGATCATGTGGTCAATCACCGTAATCCACTGAACGAAGAGATGAAGGCTTTGGGGATTGCACCCCGATATGTGGCTGCACTCACCCACACTGACAAGCATTTTGCATCCATCAGGGAACTGATCAAACCACGGGGGCATATTGCTCTGATTGACGATCCTGACACTCTGAACGTGATTTCTCTGAAGAGCAAGGCGATTTCTTTGAGCTGGGAATTTATGTTTACCCGGTCGATGTTCCAAACAGATGATATGGATGTGCAGCATAAGCTGCTGAGCCGAGTTTCAGAACTGTTAGACAATGGCACGCTAATCTCAACCGTCAACAATCGTGGCGGAGTTCTCAATGTTGAAAATCTGCGTGCTGCCCATGAGTTTCAGGAAAGCGGAAAGGCGATCGGTAAAACCGTTTTGGATGGTTTTGCAGTGATGTGAAGTTAAGCATTGGGAGAGATTGTGTTAGACGCCGAGTGTAAATAGGTCATGCAAGCCAAGGAGAACAAAAAAATGTCTAAGCTAACTATTGTTGCCCACATTTATGCCAAAGCAGACAAAGTTGATTTCATCAAGGATGAATTGATGAAACTGATTCCGATTACGCGGGCCGAAGCAGGCTGTATTCAGTACGACCTCCATCAGGATAATGAGGATCCAGCGCATTTCTTGTTCTATGAAAATTGGGAGTCTCGTGAACTTTGGCAAACACATATGAATGCACCTCATCTGACAGGCTACATGGAAACGACTGATGGAGCGATTGAGAAATTCACGCTGAATGAGATGAGTTCTATCGGTTAAGCCCTAAACAAACCAAACCAGCTAAAAACCTAAACAACTAGGAGCAATTAAATGAACTACGACAATTTCACCACTTTCAACGTTAAGGTTGACAATGCCATTGTCTGGGTCACATTTGATTATCCCCCTGTTAATATTCAGGGATTACCAATGCTGGCTGACTTAAACATGTTGGCCCAAAAGCTGGAAACAGATCGCAACATCAAGGTGGTTGTGTTTCAATCGGCAAATCCTGAGATTTTTGTGGCCCATGCCGATACAAATTTTCTCAAGGATATGTCTGAAACGGCAGTCTCCCGTGATGAGGTGAAACTCCTCGATTTGCAGGTAGTCCTAGAGCGCATCAGTAAGCTGCCCCAGGCCACCATTGCGAAGATTGAAGGCTTTGCCCGCGGTGGCGGTCACGAATTTGCCCTGGCCTGTGATATGCGCTTTGCTGCCCGTGGCAAGGCAAAATTTATGCAGATGGAAGTTGGCATGGGCATTCTCCCCTGTGGGGGGGGCGCATCGCGGATGGCGCGTCAGACAGGTCTGGGGCAAGCGTTAGAGATCATCCTGGGTGCCCAAGACTTTGATGCCGACCAGGCCGAGAGCTATGGCACCATTAACAAAGCCCTTAACCCGGAAGAGATTGGCCCCTATGTCGAAGCGCTGGCCAACCGCATCGCCCTCTGGCCTGCTGAATCGATCAATGCGTGCAAACAGACCGTCTACGCCTCCATTGATAAATCCATTGACGAAGCCCTAAAAGAAGAAGCCTATTGGCTCTATCAGGCTACCAGTCAAACCGCCGCATTAAAGCGCTTTGCATGGGCTGATGAGAACGGTGCCCAGTTCGACATGAACAACCAGCGCAGTTGGCAAGAAATGGTCGTTAGTGTGCAGGAGGTTAACTGATGAAAACCCTAAAAGATATAGGGTTTCAGCCCATTAACCGGGGCTATAATTCCGTATTCCGTCCGCACCGGTTAAGCCTCGGCCTGGTGGTGCCGATTGAGTCCTATCCCAAGGGGTCTGTACCCACCATGGAGCAACACATTGAACGAGTACAGCTGGCCGAAGCACTTGGCTTTTCCGCCGTTTGGTTACGGGATGTGCCGTTTAATGTGCCCTCATTTGGGGATGCTGGTCAAACCTACGATCCCTTTGTTTATCTGGGTCTGTTGGCAGGCCAAACGAAGCAGATCGCCCTTGGTGTTGCCAGCATCATTCTACCGATGCGACATCCAGCCCATGTCGCCAAGGCTGCAGCGACTGCTGATGTGCTCTCAGGCGGGCGGCTGCTTCTGGGGGTGGCTTCGGGGGATCGACTAGAGGAGTATCCGGCGCTGAATCTCCCCTTTTCAGAGCGCGGGGCTGCGTTTCGAGAGAGTTTTGATTACATCAGACAGATGGGTGAGAGTTCGCCAACGTTTGAAAATGCGTTTGGTAGCCCCAATGGTGGACTGGATATGCTGCCCAAACCCACATCTGGCAAGCTGCCGCTGCTGATTACGGGCGGCAGTCAGCAAGACCCTGAGTGGATTGCGCGAAATGGCGACGGCTGGATGACCTATCCTCGCAATACTAATGTACAGGCGCGCATCATTAGTGATTGGCGGGGGCGGGTTGAAGCCGTAGGCAATGCTGATAAACCCATGATGCAGCCGCTTTATGTGGATCTAACAGAAGATCCGGATACTGCGCCGCAACCCATCCATTTGGGATTTCGGCTAGGGGTGAACCCTCTGCGGGATTATCTGCGATCGCTAAAACAAATCGGCATGAACCATGTGGCCTTAAACCTGCGATTTAACCAGACAGATATTGAAACCACCCTAAAACGTCTGGCCGCTGACATCCTGCCAGATTTTGCTGACTAAGGACGCCAAAACTATGCCAAAAACAATTCTGATTACGGGGTCTACCGACGGTATCGGGCTAGAAACGGCCAAGATGCTAGTGTCGCGCGGGCACAGGGTGCTGTTGCATGGACGAAATCTGACAAAATTGGAGAAAGCCAAAACATTACTCTCTACGTTACCGGGAAGTATTGAAACCTATGGGGCTGATTTGTCGCGTATGGCTAATGTGGAGTCATTAGCAAAGGCTGTGGCCGATAACCACACTACGCTGGATGTTTTGATCAACAATGCAGGCGTTTATAAAACAGCTAATACAGTCACGCCGGACGGACTTGATGTGCGCTTTGCTGTGAATGCGATCTCACCTTACCTACTCACCCAACGTCTGTTACCCCTGATTGGCCTATCCGGACGAGTGATCAACCTGTCCTCCGCTGCTCAGTCGACCGTCAATCCCAAGGCGCTGGCCGGACAAATCAGCCTGTCCGATGGTGCGGCTTATGCCCAAAGTAAGCTAGCGCTGACCATGTGGTCTCACAGTCTGGCACTTTCCCTTAAAGATGACGGACCAGCTGTTATCGCAGTTAATCCTGGATCAATGCTGGGCAGTAAAATGGTGAAAGAAGCCTTTGGCGTCGCTGGCGGCGATATTCACATAGGTGCAGAAATACTAATTCGTGCAGCTCTAACAGATGAATTTGCGGCTGCTTCTGGCCAGTATTTTGACAACGATAAAGGCCAATTTGCTGCGCCTCACCCCGATGCGCTAAATCCACAAAAATGCCAAGAGATTATAGGTATTATTGAGACGATTTTGGAAAAAATAACAAATAACTAAGCTGGCTGAGAAAGTCCTTCAACTGATAAAAGCTTCGGCGAAAGAGTGTATGGCTCAATCTCGCATTGAGCCACTAGACTTACCGACTGGCTACCCATTCAGCGACACCATCGGCCAGAGCTTTGGCTAACTCCTGCTGTGCCGCTGGATTTGTAATCCACTCAAACTCGTAGGGATTGATCATAAACCCTAGCTCTAACAATACGCTCGGTGTCACGCTAGGTCGAGTCAGCGCTAGGTTATTCCAATAAACGCCATAGGCCGGACGGTCTAACGTTTCTACCAAATGATTGTGTAAAAACAAGGCCAAATCATGGGCTTGGGGGTGGTACCAAAATGCGCCGATACCTGCTGTGTTTAGAGCGTCGCCGTTGTCTGGGAGAGCGTTGTAATGAATACTCAGCGCCATGGTGGGTTCTGTTGCTTCGATGACAGCGACGCGATCTCGCGGAAATAGATCATCATCCCCCTCACGCACCATTACAACTGATGCACCTAAAGCTTGCAGCTCATCGCGTACCAATTTTGAGATCAGTAAGGCCACCTCTTTTTCTGGATACCCCGTTGGACCCCGTGCTCCTAAATCT
>JBCDFI010000110.1:0-12311 GCA_039178155.1 Cyanobacteria bacterium P01_H01_bin.105 | reverse complement strand
GCGTTTGCGATCGCAGATTTAGACGTTGCTAAACAAAAGCTCATCGCAGCCCAGGTACCCATGCAGGCTAGTTCATCCGGTCGTGCCGCTATTTTTATTCAAGACCCAGATGGCCATGTGATTGAATTGAGTCAGCTGTAAAAAATTAGCTGGCCGCATATAGCCAGATACAGTCTGTATGGAAACCTTGACAAAACTTTTATTCAGTAGTCGCATTAGCATAAAGATTAATCGTTAATGTTGATTTTATTCTCGTTTAATGGAGTCTATGGGTGAAGGTTGTTATTGCAGGATTACTCCTTTTTCTAATAGGATTCTTCACGGTAGAGCTAGCCTTGAGGCTCGTGTTTGGCTTTGGTAATCCGCCGCTCTATGTCGCTGATGATACTATCGGATATTTATTAGCCCCCAATCAGCAGGTCCGTCGATTTGGTAACCTAATCGCGATCAACCAGTATTCAATGCGCACCGATGAGATTCAAAAATCTCGACCAGCCGATACCCTACGAGTGTTTCTCATTGGTGACTCTATTGTTAATGGCAACTGGTGGACCGACCAGTCTGAAATATTGTCGGTTATGCTTGAGAAAGCGCTGTCTCAGCACGAGCAAATATCTAGCACTGAAGTACTCAACGCCTCTGCTAACTCTTGGGGACCACGTAATCAAATAGCATACCTACAACGATTTGGTATTTTTGAATCGCAGATTGTCATGCTAGTTATCAATACAGATGACTTATTTGGAATTCAGCCAAATTCCCTACAAGTGGGAACAGATCGTAGCTACCCATGTCAAAAGCCTCTTCTCGCTGTCTTTGAACTCATCAGTCGTTTTCAAAAACAACCACCCATTCCGGGACTTAAAGAACTTCAAAACGAAAAGGGCGATCGTATTGGTAAAAATCTGACAGCAATTGCCGATATTCAACACTATGTTAATGCCCATAATGGCATTTTGTTGTTAGCCATGACTCCTCTCAAGCGAGAAGTGATAGATGGCCCTAGAGACTACGAAATCGTTGCACGACAGAGAGTTGATGCATTTGTTGCAGCACAAAAAATTCCTTATATTGATTTCTTAAAGTTATTTCAAGATAGTTCTGATTCTGAGGATTTGTATCGCGATCATATTCACCTTAGCCCCAGGGGAAATACTCTGGTTACCCAGTCTCTTACCTATCTAATGTTTGAAGCCTTGTTTAATGAAGATAAACTGGCCTCTGTTTCTTAGGGGTACAATTGTTCATCTTTCGTTGCCATTGACTCGCTTCCTCCTGTGATAGTATCGACCCTATAGCTAGGGGTGCCCGTGGACGCGGGCTGAGATTATACCCTCGGAACCTGAGTCTGGTTAATGCCAGCGTAGGGAAGCAGCCGATTTGATTTATTGTCACTGCTGATTGCATCCGTGGGAAAGTCGAGAAGTGAGTTCTTCTCTCAGGGAGTACGAGCTTCATCCTAGTGTTTGCCCAATCAGATGAGGAAGACGTGTGTCCATAGGAGCGATTGCGCTGCTGGTGACCCTGGTGACGACAGCAGCATTTACCTTGTTTGGTGTGCTCTACGCTGGACGTCAGCGCATTGACCTGGAAAGTTATATGGTCAATCGCAATCAGGTTGGTGGTTGGTCAGCCCTGGCGACTGTAACGGCATCAGCTTTAGGCGCATGGATTTTGTTTAGTCCACAAGAGGCGGGCTCCGCTTTTGGTGGTGTATCAGCCATTTTGGGCTACTGTCTTGGCTCAGCTGGAGCCGTGGCGCTGTTTTTTGTTGTCGGACCACGGCTGCGCCATTTGATGCCCCAAGGCCATTCCTTAAATGAATATGTAAAATATCGTTTTGGTGGCCCCATGTATTGGCTAGTAGAGGCGGTCATTGTTTTTTACATGTTTATTTATCTCGCTGCTGAGCTAACAGCTATTGCTAAGGCGTTACAGCTAGTTGCGGATGTCCCCTTAGGGGTTACAGCTCTGGTGGTGATTACAGCAGTGTTTATTTACACCACGGTTGGGGGCTTGGGCACTACGATTTTGACTGATGTAGTTCAGTTTGTGGTGATCGTGCCGCTGCTGTTGATGTGTGCAGGTGTGATTGTTGTCGCTTTGGGTGGCATGGATGGCTTTAGTGCTGTCGCTGCCCAGCAGCCTGAGTTATTATCTCTTGTCAATATTGGCGGCTTGCGCTTTGGTGCCACGCTGATGATTGCCATTGTGGCAGCAGAAGTCTTTAATCAGGGCAATTGGCAACGGGTCTATGCTTGTCGTGATAGTCAAACGGTCCGTCGAGCTTTTTTGGGTTCGGCAGTGATTATTTTGCCACTGATTTTCATTGCAGGGCTATTGGGACTATTAGCCGTACCTCTGGCTGAGGTTCAACCTGACATTATTGGTGAGACAGCACTGTTTGGTTTGTTGAGTCAGCTAGCTATGCCTGAATGGGTATTAGTGAGTGTGATTGTGCTGGCTTTAGCCCTGGTAATGAGCAGTTTGGATACCATGCTGAATGGGCTTGCCAGTGTGTTTACCCTGGACTTGATGCAAATGTTGCCTAATCCATCGGCCAACAATGTGCTGAGAGTATCGCGTATTTTAACGGTGTTGGTAGGATTGCCTGCGATCGCAATTGCTTCCCAGGGCTATAGCGTTCTCTATCTGTTTTTTGTTGCCGATCTAATTTGTGCAGCGGTCTTATTTCCCATGCTTTACGGGCTATACAGCCGTCACTTGACAGGTGTAAACGCTTTTGTCAGCTCGCTCATAGGTATGATCGCCGGATTACTATTTTTCCAGAAACCCGACTTCTCACCGTTATTTTCAGTCGTGCCGGGAAGTGCTGACCTACTCCATAGCTTTACCGCTGCTCTCATTACTTCAACCGTAATTACATTAGTTTGGACTACCTTAGTAAAACAAAATGGTACAGCTCCAATTTTCAACTACGAACAGCTACAGACTACACCCTATGTAGCCCAAGCTGAGGAGAGCTTGCCTGTTTGATTTCCAAGCGTTACTAATCCTTGGTATAAACCTAATCTGTTGGCTGCTGATCGTGAGTGAATATGCCAGAGTGAATATGCCAGACAGGTCCATATTCCCAATCAGCAGCGCGAGTTCCTGGACCTAACTGGTCCAATTGTCACATTTTTGTTATCCCACTTAATTTTGGTTTGAATATGAGAACTAACTGGATTACCCTTCGTCGAGGTCAGACTAACGTAAGCCAGATGCACTACGCACGTCAGGGCATCATCACAGAAGAAATGGCTTATGTCGCCAAGCGAGAGAATCTACCGACTGACCTGATCAAAGAAGAAGTTGCCCGAGGGCGAATGATCATTCCAGCCAATATTAACCATCCCAACCTGGAACCAATGGCAATTGGTATTGCCAGTAGGTGCAAGGTCAATGCCAACATTGGAGCCTCGCCTAATTCCTCTGACATTAGCGAAGAATTAGACAAGATGCATCTGGCGGTGAAATATGGTGCAGATACTGTGATGGATCTCTCTACTGGCGGCGGCAATTTAGATAAGATTCGCACCGCTATCATCAATGCCTCGCCTGTGCCTATCGGGACAGTGCCTATCTATCAAGCATTAGAAAGTGTTCACGGCAGTATTGAGAATCTTTCTGAGGACGACTTTCTCCACATCATTGAGAAACATGCTCAGCAAGGGGTGGATTATATGACCATCCACGCCGGACTGCTAATTGAATACCTACCCCTGGTCAAAAGCCGTATTACCGGTATCGTATCGCGTGGTGGCGGTATCATCGCTCAGTGGATGTTGCACCATCATAAGCAAAATCCTCTCTATAGCCGATTTGATGACATCATTGAAATTTTCAAAAAATATGATGTTTCCTTTAGTCTAGGAGACTCTTTGCGTCCAGGCTGTCTCCATGATGCTTCTGATGAAGCGCAACTAGCCGAGCTAAAAACGCTCGGTCAGCTAACCCGACGCGCTTGGGAACACGATGTTCAAGTAATGGTGGAAGGTCCAGGACATGTGCCCATGGACCAAATTGAGTTTAATGTGCGCAAACAAATGGAAGAGTGTTCAGAAGCTCCTTTCTATGTACTAGGACCATTAGTCACAGACATTGCCCCTGGCTATGACCATATTACGTCTGCCATTGGTGCTGCTATGGCCGGTTGGTATGGTACTTCTATGCTTTGCTATGTGACGCCCAAAGAACATCTGGGGCTACCTAATGCAGAAGATGTACGTAACGGTCTCATCGCTTACAAGATTGCGGCCCATGCGGCGGATATTGCACGCCATCGTCAAGGGGCTCGTGATCGCGACGACGAACTCTCCCGTGCCCGCTACAACTTCGATTGGAACAAACAGTTTGACCTGTCCCTTGATCCTGAACGAGCGCGAGAGTATCACGACGAGACTCTACCAGCCGATATTTATAAAACCGCTGAATTTTGTTCTATGTGTGGACCTAAGTTCTGTCCGATGCAGACCAAAGTTGACGCCGATAAGCTAAGTGAACTCGAAAAGTTCCTGGCTCAAGAGAAAACTGCGGTAAAGGTTTAAGCTCAATTTGCTTTAGGCCCCACTCAAAAATTAGGATATTGCCGGAAAAGAAGTAACCGGTTTCCATGCCCTTACCCTACAAAATTAAGGGTGAGGGCATACCTTACAGGGGAGAACTTCGGACACGCCCTCAAGCCCAAAGCTTGCTGTGTAGAGTTTGTCGATATTTATCGCTCTGTCTCTGCTTTCTGAGAGATAGATTAGGCTGATGATCAAAGCTAGGTTGAAGCCCCGTAGATGAGTAGGGTGCGGCACTGCCCACCCAAGCATGAAGCTACTCTCTAGTACACCCAGTTATTGCTAAAACGTTTTCTGCCTCAAATTCTTCTCCTTCGCACTGGCAGGCCCAACCAATACGATCATGCCCTTCAGCAACCCACTTACTAAAACTTGAGTAGTGCCAGGAATGAGGACAGCTTGCTAGGCCATGCTTGACCGGATTGTAATGTACATAATCAAGATAGGCAGACAATTCTTTCTCGCTTCGAATCGTATGTTCCTAAAAGCGACGTTGCCAAATATTACTTTCTCTGTGTTTGCGTCGAGATAGCTACAGTTCTTGAATCGAGTGTCCACCCTACACCCCTGCTAATTGAGTACTCGATTAAGTTCCCCCTTCATCGGCAATGTAAGTAGGCTGGTGATAAATCAACAGTGGTTGTAACATTACTTATGAACTTAAGACTGGCTATTGGCCATTGTGTCTCCTGGTACGCTTTTTAAGCTGTCTAGGGATACTCTAATATTTAATTTATATAAACTATACTTGATTTAATTACCTAGCTATAAGGCATGGAGGATATATGCCTGGTAAAAACCTTAACCGTATATCATTGGTTACGATAGCAGTCGTCTTAATGGGCAGCTTTGTGCTAGCTTCTCAAAAAAACGTTACTTTCAATGAAACAAGCCTTGCTCAACACAGTGAGAAAACTAACATGGTTGACCAGAACACAAGTAAAGACTCACAACAAAATATGTCGTCTCCAGTGACGCCAGCCCCCCAAAATTCCAGAGACCTCACAGTCGAGGAGATGCAAAATGCACAACCGCTCCCTTTACCTGAAGTAGAGGAAAGCGAAGAAGATACCGACAGCAAAGCAGATAAAAAACAGCCTTAGCCTACTGAAAGCTAACGCCTTTAGCTGCAACAGCTACATTTTAGGATAGTAGTTTGAACATGTTGAAGATATTAAACTACGTTGGAAGAGGTCGCAAGCTGCTAATGTCTGCGACCTCTTCTGATTGTTCAAGAGTTCATCTACTTTTGTGAAAAGAACGATGTTCTTTCAAGCAATAGCCCCTATTTTTTGATAATCAGATTATAGAGAGATTTGGCATTATCGTTGAAATATGGAGAATACATTTCCTGTGGCTTGGTTCTGTTGCGATAGCTGTTACAGCCATTCACATAATTTTTGGTACCAAATTTAAGAATCCAGCAGCCGCCCGACGAACCACCTGTTAGGTCACTACCGACACCAACGGTCTTAGGAGAACATCCAGGGTTGCCATCATAGGCATACGAAGAGTCATTTTCAATCAATCGTTGACCATTGAACGGCGCTCCAGCTGGATAACCAAACTGATTCCAGTGTTGATAGCGGCTCCAATTCCAAGCAAAGCCTAGCCAGCCAACAACCTGACTAATTTTCTTGTTGTTTCTAGGATAAAGAATAGCGCCTCCCATATCTTGGCAAAGACCTTTGGAAATGCCATTCTTATACCACGCAGACCTAACATACAGTTGCTTTGCGCGCCACTGTCCATAGGGAGCTTGACCATCCTTGTAAGCAGGTACAAAAACTACATCAGTAGCCCAGCCACTTGATTTATTGTTACCTGCATGTAAGCAGTGCCCAGCAGTCCAAATAGCGTTACCACCAATAGAAGCTGCCGAACACACATAGCGGGTTGAGCCTCGCTTAAAGAAGAGTTTTCCGATACAACGATAGGGATAAACTCGGTAATCATCAAAAACTTCAAAACGGGTAAAAGGGCCAGGATAGTTGTATCCACCGCTAGTGGCTTGAGGCTCTACATCTGCAGTATCGAACTCGGGAGCGCCGCCCTCAACAGCCATGCCTTCTTCTACAGTAGTAGACTCAGCCGATGCCAATTCTGAGAGCTGGTCCTCATCAATTTCGATAATGTCACAAGGCACTGCTTGCTCCATTTCTTCTGTTGTTAACAGTTGTTCTCCTCCAGATTGCAAAGAGATTAGGGGTGAGGGTGTATTACCTTCAACATCAGCTGTCTCTATTTGAGATGTATCGGGTCCTGGATTACCGTTAATTTCTGCCACAATTATTTTTCCTGATAGGTGTCTGTTAGATAGTCAGGAATTCTGTTTATTCAAAATTCCCTTTCCAAACATCAGAATAGTGATTTCGAGAGTCTACCAGCAGTACCCCCAAGGGTGATATTCTGTGTTTCTCTTATCTAAAAAACAATTTCGAATCGCAGCAAACCCTTACCTATCAGGCAACTCACTCATTATTCTTTTTTCTGTAGAGTTTTCCAGCGAGATTGAATTTCGCCAATAGTGTAAACGGCCTTAAAGGCTATACTCTCTTTTTTGTAGTATTCTGCACCTCCTTGCTGACGATCAACGAGCGAAATGACCTGGTTAACCATATAACCTGCTTCTCTTAAACGGACAATAGCTTTCATGGCAGACTGTCCGGTGGTGACCACATCTTCTAAAATCACTACATTGCTGTTTTTTGGTAAGACAGGACCTTCTATATAAGCCTGGGTACCATGGCCTTTAGCTTCTTTTCTCACAATTAATGGAGTGATGGAACGGCCTTCGTAGGCGGCAACGACACTGACTGCAGTAACAATTGGGTCAGCGCCTAAGGTGAGACCACCAACACCAACGACACCCTCATTTAGATAGTCAAGCATGACTCGACCAACCATTTGCCCGCCTTGGGGGTGAAGAGTAACTAGCTTGCCATTGATGTAATAGGTACTTGGCTGACCTGATGACAGTGTAAAGTTGCCCTCTTTATAGGCGTCGGTGCAGATCAAATCGAGTAGCTGGCGCTTAACGGTGATGAGGTCGGTGGAGACTGGGGATGTGGCAGCCATAGTATTAGAAGATATCAGGTGCTCAGTGGGTATGTTTGGAAAAGTGTCAGCTAATGCTTTTTATTATGTAGCTCAGAGGCGTTGCAAAAGTTATTAAAACAGATAAGATAGAGGCCAACTTTTATAAGTGGCTTAGCTTTATTATTTAGCGGCTTTTTATTAACTGCTGGGTAGTGCTTAGCTAATTTATCGATTTTGATTGACCGGGGTACTATAGGCCCCAAAATGTGAGGTAAAACCCATTATGAAGCTTAAGGGATTAGTACTCGGCTCTGCGGTTGCGATCGCAACCCTATCTGCATTCGCAACCCGTGCCAATGCTCAGAACGCCACCTTCACCGAGCCAACTGTACTCGAAACGCTTGATGATATTAGCACTCGCCATAGCGGCACCTACTCCAGAGATCGCAGCGCTTTTCGTCAAACAGCCCACCTACTTGGTTTGGGTGTTCCTGGAAGAAATGCTTTCCCCGAGTTAGAGCTAGATCGCAATAGCGACGGACTGCTCGAAGCCTATAACGAACTCATGTTTCTTCAAACCCGCAATACTCCAGCAATCCGAGTACCTGATTTAGCGAATCCTTACAACACTTCACTGCAAATGTTGCCTGAGGCCCAAGCACGGGGTCAGCGAGCAGTTGGCACTGAGCTTAACTTTGAGCCGTTGCCAAGACGTTAGTTAAAAACCCCGGTATCTTTGAGATACCGGGGTTCTTCAATCCAGGGTGCAGGAATCGAACCTGCCTGGGGCGAATTATGAGTTCGCTGCCTAATCCGCTCGGCCAACCCTGGTTACATGGAAATACTTCCATTAGGCCTTTTATATCATAGTCAACTCCTCAAAGTGGATGAGTAATAGTTTTTGATATATTTAATTTAAGCGAACCTTTCTAAGAGTACGCTGACTTATATTCTCAGTTTGGCTAAATTTATTCACCCAATCGTGCTTGGCATAACGTGCCCTGACCCCATGAGAGTTAATCCAGCAATCGCGTTTACATTAATACTGCTTGCGGCCATGTTTGGCTCAGGCATTGTCAGCGCATCTTGGGGCTATTCATTAGGCCGTCAAGCCCTTACCGGTATTCGTCAACCAGAAACTCGACCCGCTAGCGCATCAACAGCTAGTCGAGGAACTACCCAAACGAGTGACTTTGTTTTGCTCAAAGAGGACGATATTCTCAAAAATATCAAAGCTCGTATCGAAGGTGGTTTGGATACTGCTGAGTAGTCGAACCATGCAGCAAATATGTAAACCTAGCCCCCAAAGGGCTGTCAATAGCTGTGCAGGGTTTAGTGAGTAGCGGTGGTGGTTTGCCTATCAGTGGTACAGGTGCCATGCTTCGTCTGTTGATAATTGGGGCACTGATTATCCTCAATGCTTTTTTTGTAGCAGCAGAATTTTCGATTGTATCGGTACGACGTTCTCGGATAAATCAGCTAGCCTCTGTTGGTGATGTTCAGGCGCAAACCGTACAAAGTCTGCAGCGAAGCATCGATCGACTACTGCCAACGACTCAAATTGGGATTACATTGGCTAGTCTTGCGCTGGGTTGGATTGGGGAAGACACTCTAGCATTACTGTTTCACTATTGGCTGCAACGGCTGCCGATACCCGTGCCCGTTTTTTCCCATGCAATAGCCTTGATGCTGGCTTTTTGGAGTCTGGCCTACTTGCAAATTGTCCTTGGAGAACTTGTACCAAAATCCTTGGCTCTTAGCCACTCAGAACAGACATCGCGCTTGCTGGGACCCGTTAGTCTGACAGTCGCTCGTCTATTCTCGCCCGTCGTATGGGTGCTAAATTGCTCGACTCAGGGCTTTCTTAAGCTTGTCGGTTTGCAAGACCAGCGTCAATCAGATGCTCAACTCACATCAGATGAGCTGCAGATGATTATCAGTACGCCAACAGCGGTGCTTGACCTGGATCAAGAGGAGCGAGAAATTCTCAATAATGTCTTTGAGACCAGGGATTTTACGGTAGAAGACATTATGGTTCCACGCACCCAGATCGTGGCTCTGGATAACACTGCAACTTGGTTAGATTTACTCAACATCGTCGTCGAGACAGGGTACTCCCAGTTCCCATTGGTAGGTGAATCTCTAGACAATATCAGCGGCATTCTTGACTTTAAGGCCATGGCTGAGCCCTTAGCCAAAGGGCAACTGACATTGACAACCCAAGTCTGCCCCTGGATGAAGGCCGCTCGTGTGGTCCCGACGGATTTACCCCTCAGCGATCTACTCAGTCGAATGCAGCGACTAAACCACTCCATGATGATTGTGGTGGATAACTATGGCGGCACTGCCGGATTGGTAACCTGGGCGGATGTCACGGCTGAGCTGATTGGGGATGAAGACGTGATGGTCCCCGGAGATCTTGTCTACCTTGATGATCATTCGGTGCTAGTATCTGCCCAAATGGAAATTGAGTTAGTCAACAAACAATTTACTCTGGCGCTGCCAACTACAGAGGATTATCAAACCCTGGCTGGATTTGTCATTCACTCGTTGCAAAAAATCCCCGAAGCAGGCGAGCAGCTGAACTACGGTGATGACTTAATGTTTACGGTGAAGACTGTCAAGGGTCCAAAGTTAGAGCAAATTCAGATTACGCGTCATCGTATTCCCCTGCGACGACGTCTGCCGCGTAGACAGCCAGGAAATTGACACAGCCTGAATGCCGCTCGTCGTTAGCCTAGCGACAATTCAGACAGCGAAGGCGAGCAGCATTCAGGCTATAAGTGGATTATGCAACCGAAGAACGAAGGATTGCTGTGGTAATATCTGGTTGACTTTGAGGAAAGTAAAGTCATTCTGAGAGTGAGTAGCTCTCTGGTGTGAGGGACCCTGGTGTGCAACAACGAGATTTTCAAATTGCAAGTGATAGTCACGAGGACTTGATCCGAATTGGTGTGATTGGTGTTGGTAACATGGGTCAACACCATGCCCGTGTGCTCAGCCGCATTAAGGATGTTCAGCTAGTCGGTATCGCAGATACTAATGTTGAGCGTGGTTTGGCAACGGCGGGCAAATACGGTGTGCGTTTTTTTGAAGACTATGATGAGCTGTTAAAGCATGTAGAAGCTGTCTGTATCGCAGTCCCAACCCGATTTCATCACGAAGTTGGCATGGCCTGTTTGCAGGCAGGTGTGCACATGTTGATTGAAAAGCCGATTGCAGCCAATATCACTGAAGCTGAGTCCCTGGTAAATGCTGCTGCAGAGGCCAATTGCATTCTACAAGTGGGGCATATTGAGCGCTTTAATCCCGCGTTTCAGGAATTGCATAAAGTACTCAAGACGGAGCAGTTGCTGGCCTTTGAGGCTCGACGGATGAGCCCCTACTCTCAAAGGGCAAATGATGTTTCGGTAGTGCTAGATTTGATGATTCATGACATCGATCTGCTGCTAGAACTTGCAGAAGCGCCTGTGGTGAAACTGACGGCTAGCGGTAGTCGAGCAGGGGATTCTCCTTATCTTGACTATGTGACGGCTACCCTAGGATTTGCCAATGGAATTGTGGCTACGCTGACGGCGAGTAAGGTGACTCACCGTAAGATTCGCAGCATTGTCGCCCACTGTCGGAATTCTCTGACCGAGGCTGATTTTCTCAACAATGAAATTTTGATTCATCGCCAGACGACGGCAAATACAATGACCGACTATGGGCAGGTGCTCTACCGCCAGGATGGCCTGATTGAAAAGGTTTACACCAGCAACATTGAGCCACTCCATGCCGAGCTGGAGCATTTTGTTAACTGTGCACGAGGTGGTGGGAAGCCCTCTGTTGGTGGAGAACAGGCGCTAAAAGCACTGAGGCTAGCTAGCCTGATTGAGCAGATGGCGCTAGACGGTCAAGCTTGGAAAACTGATGATGAAATGGCGGGTGTGTTGCAAGCCGTTACGGTATAGCTGTGATCACAGCGGGTTCGATTGCGATCGCAATCAGACCATTATCCTTGGCGGCCACACCAAAAATGACCTCACCTTCATGGGCGGTAAAAAAACAGTGGCGGATCCCATCGACGACACGACACAGAGCAACAGTGCCTGAGCGAATTTTCCAAGCTCGCTCAGGGCCATTGAGTTCTAGGAATTCATTTTGCTCAATGTGGCACGCCGTTTGTAGATGGGGTTGGGGCGGTGTGCTCAAGGTAGACATAAGATTTTGAAAATAGACCAAGGCTAGTCTTCTAGCATAGCCAAGGAATGAGACGGATTAAGGCATTTCCTGATTTATCTTAGGAATGTTGAAATAAACTTTATGCAAGCCCCAACGAATTAAGGCATAACTAAGAGAAAATATCTGCTCTGGCTAATGCAGCAGCTTTAATTGGGAGCTGTGTGGACTTAATGCCGAAAGCGCGATCCCTGCACGCTGGGTTGCGATCGCACCCACAGCTTCTAGATAGGAGCCCACCGTCAGTATGTTCAAATTCAAAAGATTTAAGGCAGCCGCATCAACTGCTAGGGCCGTGGTATTGTCTTGAACCGCAACAATTTGAGTTGTAGTCTGACTGAGGCTGAGGACGGCGCTGCCGCCTAAACTACTGGCTGGAATAACCAATGTGTCTACATCCTGGGCACTGATGCTATGGGATATGGCGGTCATACTAAACTGCGGAGCTTTACTCAGTCCAGCCAACACACAGGGTAAAAAAGT
>JBCDFI010000109.1:0-12376 GCA_039178155.1 Cyanobacteria bacterium P01_H01_bin.105 | reverse complement strand
GCCGTGCAGAAAACCTTCCGCACTTAGCCAGTGCCATCGCTTGCCATCTTTATTTCGCCCCATAGTTACGCCCCACAATAGTGCTCTAGAAAACGGATACTCTAGGAGAACTATACAGGTAGCCAGGTAAAGGCAGCAGTACCGCTAACGAGATCCACGTTAAATCATTAGGACTATTAGCTCTAAACTCATTCCTCCACTGCCCATTACCCATCCGGGGAATCGGACCGATTTACATAAACCGTCCGGCCATCTTCAAAATATCGCCCATGTCTACATCGCCATCACCATCACCATCGAGAAAGGTGGTGACCAACGGATTACCTTCAGCCGGTCTATCTACTTTGGCAGACCCCTGATTTAGAAATTTCATCACAATGGGAATCACCATTGGCAGCATAACCATGATCTGACTGGCATCGAGGCCGGTTTTTTGAGAAATCACGTTAGCAATTTCAGTTTGCTGATCAGAGCTAAAGAGCTTGGACAGTACGCCAGTACCGTCGGTCGTGCCCTGCTTGACTAGATCGAGCACAGCATCCATACCTTCGTTTTGGTTTTTTTCGCGCAGGGCTGATTGGACATACCCCCCTAGCACAGAGGCAGCTTGCTGAGTCGCTGAGCTATTGGCATTGTTGGCCTGGGCTACCTGCTGCGCCATCGATACAATTTGGCCAAGCTGACCGATGCTTGCTTCACGATTGGGGTCCTGGATGGCTCCCATTACTTGATCAAATATTCCCATGGGGATTAAGACGTCCTTGGTTAGTAACAATTTGGCGGCACTTATCCACCTTGTGTATAGTAAGACGCTAGCCTGAATCCAGGCGAAAAATTGGCGGTTTTTTAGGAAAGCGATCACTGTATATGAAGCGACCCCTGCTCATCGCTGTGGCGGTTTTGATTTTTCTCGGTGTGCTTTTGTGGCTCATTAGCACATTGGGGACTCTCTATGCGGGTCTAGCTAATCTACACCCATGGGTGGCCCAGGGAATTACAACGTTGGTTGTGTTGCTGATGCTGGCAGCGCTCGGGGTGGTTGCTTACTACGGTTGGTTGTTTTTGCGGCCTCGCCGTCGAGCCCAGCTCCCACCGTTACCAAAAACCACTAATGAAGCAACGGTCGCTAACCTGCAAAACCTGGACCAGCAGCTAAGTCAGATCGAAGACGAGGTCGCTCGGCAAGCGTTGGTTGAACGGGCGAAAACCGTCACCCATGCATTTGAGCAGCAACGATTACATCTGGTGATTGTGGGCAGCGGCTCGGTGGGTAAAACGTCGCTGGCCAATGCGTTAATGGGAGAAATGGCCGGGGAAACAGCAGTCACGAAAGGGACAACGACTCGACAACAGGACTATCGGGTGGCGATTCCGGCGATTGATGGGGAAATTATTCTCAGCGATAGTCCGGGGTTGCTAGATGCGGGGACAACAGACCAGGCTAGTCGAGAACTGGCGACCCAGGCAGATTTGTTGCTGTATGTGGTCGATAACGATCTGCATCGGGCTCAGTATGAGATTTTGATGCAGCTGCTGGCCATGGGTAAGCGAACATTGGTCGTGCTCAACAAGATTGATCTGTATACCGATGATGAGGTGCAGCTGTTGGTAACTCAGCTGAGAAAGCGGGTAGAACAGCGCATGAATGTTAAGGATGTGGTTGCGATCGCAGCCCAACCCAACGACTATCCCACGCCATACATCCAGCCCCTGATTGACCGCATCCTGACGCTGCTGCGAGCCGAAGGCCGCGACCTGATTGCCAACAACATTTTGTTACAGTCCCAACGGCTCAGTTTAGAAGCCCGACAGTTGCTCACCCAGCAACGACAGCAGCAGGCCGATACGATTATTGATCGTTACCAGTGGATTGGAGCAGGAGTCTTAGCCGCCACACCGCTACCCGTGGTAGACATGCTCGCCACCGCTGCTGTCAATACCCAAATGGTGGTAGAGCTAGGCCAGGTTTACGGTGTTGCCGTTAGCATTGAAGACGCCCGCACCCTGGCCGTGTCCCTAGCAAAAACCATGGGCAGTTTAGGCCTCGTCAAAGGAGCCCTCAAACTCTTGACCATTGGGCTCCAGTCCAACTTAGCTACAGCCATCGTCGGAAAAATTTTACAAGGTGTTAGCGCGGCCTATCTCACCCGCATCGCGGGTAAAAGCTTTGTCGACTATTTCGAAAATCAGCAAGACTGGGGCGACGGTGGCATGCAAGCCGTCGTTGAAAAACATTATCAGCTCAATCGCCGTGACCAGGTCGTACAGCAGTTTATTCAGCAAGCGTTAGTCCGCTCAGACACCACATCACAAACTTGAGGTCATGGCCCATGAATATCTATAAGAAAAAATCTATAGGAAAAACTTACTCATAGAATGGTGCTATAGATCCACCCAGCCCCACGCTACTTAGCCCCTATTAAAATGACAGCGAATAATTCAAAGCCTGCCTCTAGTCCCATCACTTCGGCTGTCGCCCAACGAACCCCCACCTTCGTGATCATCGGTGTACAAAAAGCAGGCACGACATCTATTTATAACTATTTAAATCAGCATCCCCAGGTGTACATGAGCCCAGTTAAAGAAACGGATTTCTTTAACAAGGATTGGGAAAACCTTCCAGCTGATGTCCAAAGTCGTAAAAAGAACGGCATTGTTACCTGGGACCGCTACACCCAATTGTTCGCTAGGGCCACTGATGAGCACATTGCCTTAGGAGAAGTGTCTCCTAACTATATGCTCAACTACCTGACATCGGCGAAGCAAATCCAACAGCGTTTACCTAACGCGAAACTCATTGCAGTACTACGCGATCCAGTAGAGCGGGCCTGTTCTAACTATTTGATGAATATGCGCGATGCGACGGGCAAGCAAACCTCACTGGCTGAGCAAGTCCGTAGTCGAGGCAGTTCATCCTATGTGTTGCTAAAAGGAAAGTATTACGAATCGCTCAAGTACTTTTTTGAGGTCTGTGGTCGTCACCGTGTAGACGTCTTTTTCTACGACGACCTGCGACAAAACTCCCAACGTTTTATGCAGAGTCTCTATCAATCCATTGGCGTCAACCCTGACTTTGACGTTAACACCTCCAAAAAGGCTCAGACCGCCAAAGTGCCCAAAAATCAGGCGCTCAATCGGCTCCTAAAAACCCAAAACCCCGTGCGTTCGGTTGCTACCGGCATCATGCAAATCGTGCCAAAGGAGTTGAGACATCAGCTCCGGGAGCGTTTGATTACGCTCAATTCTCAAGACAAGCAAAAGGCAAAATTTACCGAGGAAGACATCATCCTGCTACGGCAGTATTATCGTGAGGATATCCTTCAGCTACAGGACCTGCTCCAGCACGATCTATCTGCTTGGCTAAAGGAATAATTAGGCAGAGGGGAATTATATAGTCAGCTTATGAGGACTCAACTAATTCCTAAAATTGCCAAACCATAGGGTAAAAAACTAATTGGGGCTGGCACCATTTCGCCCCGAAAGTCGAGTAGTTGCACCAATAGCAAATACGCTATGGCCAGCACCAATGAAATTGCACCCGTAATAATCGCAACAATTTTTGAACGATCCATATGAAAAGAGGTAGTCTAACGTTTTGACAGGAGGTGACAGGGCAATTTCAACGCTCTGATAACCTAATCTAGGTTATTGGGAAGCTGCTGTCTTTTTCAACTATACCGACTAGACCATGCGCACGTCCCATTTGGGGTCGTATTTTGTGAGTTAATGGACACCGTTTTTCCTGCTAATGCCAACTCGTCTGCCATCGTGCATCGTCCGGTTATCGTTAAAACCGAGAAGCTCAGCAAGAGCTATCGCACAGGCTTTTGGCTCAATCAACAGATCGCCTCACTCAAGCATTGTTCCTTAGAGGTCTATCAGGGTGAAACGTTTGGGTTGTTAGGGCCAAACGGTGCGGGTAAGACAACGCTACTCAAACTGCTGTTGGGCATTATTCGTCCGTCTACAGGCAGTGCGCAACTGTTTAATCAGCCGGCAGGTGACCAAAGCATAAAACAGCAAATTGGCTATTTACCTGAGAATCCTTACTTTTACGACTACCTGACCGGTTGGGAATTTCTAACCTACACAGCTGGTCTGTTTAATATTCCGGCCTCTATATATAAGGAGCGAATTCCAGAACTTTTGGATCAAGTAGGCTTATCACGGCAAGCTGCTATCAAAAAACAGCTGCGACAGTATTCTAAGGGTATGCTCCAGCGAATTGGCATGGCTCAAGCGCTGATCAACGATCCAGATATTATTTTTTTGGATGAGCCCATGTCGGGCCTAGACCCCACCGGTCGCTATCAGGTACGAGAGGTGATTTTGTCCCTCAAAGATCAGGGCAAGACGATTTTCTTTAATAGTCATATCCTGGCTGATGTGGAAGTGATTTGCGATCGCATCGCCATTCTCGACCAGGGTGAACTCATCTGTTTAGGCAGTCTGCAGGAGCTGCTCGGGTCACCCGACGCCTACTTTGTCAAAGGTCAAGGGGGAAGCCTAGAGGTTCTAAACAAATGGCTCCAAAATCTCACCTTTGAAGGCGGCTACTGGCAAGGATACCTCCAGGGTAATCCCCACGACTTTATGGCCAGTGTACGCCTAATGCAGGGTCGCCTCATTACCCTAGACCTGAGTCGTTTGTCCCTCGAAGATTTTTTTATTCAGCAAATCCATCAGCGGCAGACAACTCCCAGCCAAAATTAAGCGCAAATTTCCCTCTTTACAAGACCCAATTACATCAAAATAGCTCTACAGTATAGAATCCTGGGTATTACTGATACTCGGTATGAATGTATCTGTGAAATGCTGGAAAACGGCCACAACAGGCAGATTCATCCCATAAATCAGTAACGGCACCCCAAGTGCACTGTCTAAGTACTCACTATGGTCGAAGTCTCTACCACCACATTTATCGATCGCTCTCACTGGGGGCGAATTCGAGTTACTGGAGCCGATCGCCTCCGATTTCTCCACAACCAAACCACCAATGCGTTTGAGCAACTATCCCCCGGTCAAGGGTGTGAGACCGTATTTGTCACCTCCACCGCCCGCACTGTCGATTTAGCCAGCGCCTGTGTAGACGACGATAGCGTGATGATGATGGTATCGCCGGGAATGGCTGAACAGCTCATCAGCTGGATGGATCGCTATATCTTTTTCGCCGACAAAGTTACTCTCAACGACCAAACCAACACCACCTTTGCTATTACCCTTCTGGGCCCCGAATCCGATCAGCTTTTAACCAAACTTGAGCTACCTCAACCCGATGCGGGTACCTGCAGTCACATCCTTGCCCACTGGCCAGACGCAAATACCGAAATTCAAATCGTCAGGGATACTGGTTTAGGTCTTCCTGGCTACACATTAATCGGCCCAACCATTCACCGCACGGCTCTAAAGAACTGGCTCATAGAGAATCAGATCGCAGTTTTATCTCCTCAGGAGTGGGAAGTATTGCGCATCCGACAGGGACGTCCCATGCCTGGGCAAGAACTAACTGACAAGGACAACCCACTAGAAGCTGGACTTTGGCATACCATATCCTTTGAAAAGGGCTGTTACATTGGCCAGGAAACCATTGCTCGACTCAACACCTATCAGGGAGTAAAAAAACAACTTTGGGGATTCAAACTAGGTAAATTAGTGGCCCCAGATGTATCTCTTAAATTAGACGGCACTCAGGTAGGAAATCTCACCAGCATTGCAGCTGACGACACCGGCATTTGGGGCTTGGGGTATCTGCGTACTAAAGCAGGGGGGGCAGGGCTAGTGCTAGACGTTGAGAGTACCACCGCTGAAGCTATTGAGCTACCACTTCTGTCCCGTGGATATTTGAGTAGCACTGAATCACCTATAACCTCGACTTAACTCAATCGATGTTTACATTACTTTTAATATTTTCTCAGGATTTTATTCTTTTAAGCAGAACACTAGTGGCTACAATAGAAAAAGCGTGAGTTTCTTACCTCAGATTTTAAATTTCTTCGGATGACAAGGCTTCCTCTGACATGGGTACTCTGATAGTACGTTGAGCGATTCATGCCAGTTTAGTCCTGACGAACATCCGCAATCTGTGGAACTGGGCCAACGCATTCAAGTTTGAAAAAAGCTTTATTTCTAAGACTGTCCCTATCTTTGGGTAGGGGCGGTCAGCTTTATATCAATTTGGCAAATAACAATCCTATTTAGAGGTTTAAGTCATGTCAGCATCCCTTTGGAGATTACCGCTTGATCGAGCAGTTCGCTACGCTGTGAGCGATGCATTGGCATCAGTCAAGTCTCATGTGTACGATTTAGAGTACACTCAGCGTCGGTCACCCCAGGAGTTAAAGAGTTGGAACAACTATTTAGCTGAGCTTAGAAGTCTTCATCAGCTACTGCTTAGTTTACCTAGTCTAGAAACAGCTCAGTGGCTAACTGACGACCATGGTCACAGCGCTCCAACATTTACTCCATTTGTTCATGGCATTACCGACGCCAAAACAAACATTCGACGGGTTCACGGCTGGTTAGCATCTCTTTCTAGAGCTGCAGCAAAAGATAGTACGTCCGGACCAGTCAATAGCTCTACTCTGTCAGAGCAACAATATTACTTTAATCAGGTTGACCATGCATTGGCTCAGCTACAAATGTTACCGACGCCTCTTAGTAAAGCTTGGCTCACTAAATACGAGCCTGCTGTCGAAAAGTTAACATCGGTAAGAGCACCCCAGCAATCGAGAGAACGCGCGGTCGCTTAGGATCTGATTTATTGCTCTACAACTTACATACATGTTGAACTTATTATCATTGAGGAAGTTGCCTGATAAACACTTCCTCAATGATTATTGTGTTTGGGCCAACATTTTTTCGAACAAATTTCTCAGCAACGCTCAGAGTTAGGTAGGTAGGTAAAGCATCTGACTAGGTAGGGAATTAGCTAGTTTAGTGATCCTTTGTCTGGACAGTTGACCGTACCAGTAGGTGAATAACAACTTCTAGGGCCTTTATTGTTCTCTCAAAAATAGAGTTGCTTCAGGTCTATTCTCTGATATATCTATTCGCTCCCTAACAGTAGAGTGAGTGAACGTTTTTTGATGAAACCATGACTGTCCTTGTATCGTTAACGGTCTCCGGTGCGATCGCCCCATATCCGTAGTATTTTTAGTGCGAGAGCCGTTCATTTAACCGAAATTAACACTATCTGACGCGTATATATTCTGACACGTATATATAGCCAGATCGGTTCTGGCTATCTTAATGTATAAACGGTGTAAGCGAAAACATTAGCACTTTGCTCCAGCTGTGGGCTTAGGCCCACAGCCTACCGATCTTTTTATTTTTTTATCTAGTGTCTCCACGACCCCCCGTTAGCCCCCTCGACGACGAAAATATATCCCCTCCCCAGTCAGGCTATGGTCCATTATTGATGACCATGTTGATGTTTTTGGGGGTGATTGGAGTCTTATTCCACTGGACATCCCCCACGTTTGACTGGCCTTACCGCCTGCAAATAGCGCGGTTAAATCCAGCCCGACTGCTACGCCAGGGGTCGGCTGAGTGGGTATCATCGCCACTACCTTTGGCCATGACAGGGGGAGATCCCTACATCCGTGCTTTGATGCGCACGATTTCGGCTAGTGAGTCTAATATGGATCAACCCTATCATTTGCTGTACGGTGGACAAACCATTAACGAGCTGAGCCAGCACCCCGATACTTGTATTCCGATTGAAACAGGACCGAACGTGGGCGACTGTACCACAGCAGCCGGTCGCTATCAGTTTTTAACGACTACCTGGCAGGCAAAAGCCGAAAAGTATCATCCCCAACCACCGGGGTGGTTTGAGTTTTGGCAGGGTTACAATTTTTCACCCGAGGCGCAGGATGTTGTCGTGTATCGCTGGCTATCAGATCCGGAAGCTTGGGGAACGGATATTAGCCAACAGCTACAACAGGGTGAAATTAATCAGGTCCTAGAACATCTATCGGGGACCTGGACAAGTTTGGGATATGGCATCGAAACCAACACCATGTCTAGCCAGCTGCCTAGCATCTATAGTGATATGCTCCAGGAAGAGCTTTCAGCGCCGTAGGTCAAACCGTTGAGAGATGTTGGTTTAAAGCGGTTGCGATCGCGTCCCTAATCTGATCGCGTTTTGCCTTCACCTGCCTCGTTTCTAACAGAGTTTGAGCCCGTTGAAATCCCTCAGAGAGAGTCGCAACAGCCCCTGAGCGCCACAGGTAAAATCCACCATTCCAAACAACAGAACGAGTGAGTTCTGACGGTTCGCCATGGATTGTTCCCTCCAATGTCAGGACAAAATCATCATCCAAACTGGGATCTTGACCATCAAACCCATAGTCCCTAGGATGCAGCAACAATCGTTCAAACACAGGTACACCCTCCCTAAGACTGCCCATGCCGACGATGGCTGTACGGCTACGTGCCAAATCACAGCTACCTTCCACCCCCTTAACCGTCGTAAATTCGTAAGTTTTACGCAGATGGTAAGTTTCTTGGGTACGGGTTTCGGTGGGAGGATGAACAAAACTACTGACCACATGTTGTTGCCCATTACAGGGAGCCCACATCAACTCCACGGTAGCCAAGGTGGGGCGTTTACCAATTTGCTCACGATAGGGCACTAACCCATGGGCCGCAGGAAAATGCCGAGGAAGAAAGACAAACCCCACATAGGTCAGATTCAACACCTCTTGAGTTTGGCTAAGAGTCAGACGCGACCAGTCTATCCCCAGCCCCTGCCAAATCTCGACCAAGGGTAGCCCCATTTTGGTAGGCATGCGCTCCCCACCATGCAAAATGACAGGCACACCCGCCGCCGCTAAAATTAATGCGGTTAAAGGAGTAACCGGAGCATTACGCTGACGACCATCATAAGGATTGTTGAGCACCATCGTTTGATGGTCAGTCAAGGGAGCCACTAATTCCCCCCCCATTTCCTCGTAGCAATCTAACATACCGGCCAGCTCTGGAATAGTCGGGCGTTTAATGCGCTGAGCGATCATAAAAGCACCGATTTGAGCCGGGGTGGCTGTTTGCTCAAGCATCATACGAGTGGCGAGGGCAGATTCTTCTCGACTGAGGTTCTGTGACGTGTGGGTGCCGCTGCCAACCTTCTTTAAAAGGTCTCGAAAGATATTGCTCATAATGAGGCTCGGGGGTGAAAGTTAGATGCGGAGGGGTGACACAGCCTAGGTGTCATAAATAAACGGAGTCCATTTAGCCTAAGGCCATCAAACTAGGTAAATCACTTAACTGGCTAAAACTTTCATCGGCTAAACGCTGTACCATATCGCAAAATTGTCGTACCGGCGGCAAGCGTAGACGATCTTGGGTCGTCACCATAACTACTTGACGCGTTAGCACAGGGGCAGCCGTACTACGAACAGCCAACCCCGGATCGCGCCGACTCTCAGCTAGGGCTGACTGGGGCAACAGGGCAATCATTTTTCCCTGACGAACGACACCTCGAAAAGCATCAAGGGTATTGAGTTCTAGCGCCATCTTTAGTTGAGTTTCAGGCACCTGCGATTGGACTAATCGCTGCATACCATATCCATCTTTAAAGACCACATGGGGATAGCGAGCAATTTCAGCCCAAGGAGCCGGACTGTAGTTAGCCAAGGGATGGTCAGCCGCCATCAGAACTTCTACGTGATCCTCATATAGAGGTGTCACTGACATCTCTTGGGAATTGGTCAACATCGGATTATGCATAACAATGGCAATATCAACTAGACCATCCCGCAAGACTTTGAGAGATCGATCGCTGCCAAGAGCCGTTACCCGCAGCTGCACCTTAGGATAGCGCTGACAAAATTGGGTAATGATCGGGGGTAAAAAGTGAGAACATACCGACTGAATACCGGCAACACAAAGCTCTGGCTGACGACCTTCAAGTAAATCAGCAATTTCGCTGGTGGCCTGTCTCCATTCCTGACAAATACGGCGGGCTCTAGGCAAAAGCCGTTCTCCTCCGATGGTTAGCTTGGCTTGGGCAGTACGATGAAATAACGGCATACCCAAGTCATCTTCAAGGCCACGAATTTGTCGACTCACCGTTGACTGGGTGATGCCACATCGACGGGCCGCTGCCTGAAAGCTACCGGTCTCGGCAATTGCTAAAAATGCTTGTAGCTGCTCTATGCGCATGAACTGACAAGGGTTGAGGGGCTGAAAAACACCAAACTGGCGAAGCCATGTATCTACACTCTAGGCAGCCTCACCATTACATTTAGTGTGTCTGGCTACCGGTGACAGGCTAACTAAACAAATTTTGTTAAAAATTCTAGAAATAGATAGGATGCTGGATTCAGGATTAATCCTAAAATCCCCTGTTTTTGGACCGCCTATCGATAATGTGTTGAGGTTGTCAAAACTATCAATTGAACGAAAATTGAAATAATAGCGCCGTTGTTTAAACAGGTGAGTCTAACGGTCAGCTCTGGAGGCAAAAGCTCAGGAATATAGGCTCAGAAATACAAGAGATGTCTATAGGGTTTTAATATTCTGTCAATTTTAGTAGGAAGCGTCTCTAAGTGACTAGCCTGAAGTGACTAGCCTGAAGTGACCAGCCATGGGTGGCAGCAAGCCTACCACAGCTTTAGAACGTCTGTCCGGCTGTCGTCAAGGTATGCCGAAGCTCGCTCAAAACTATGCTCGGGGTCTAACCGTTTCAAAGCTGCAATGGTATGAATAGGTACGGCATCAACCGGGTGGTTGAGTAACGGCAGTAGCGCATCAAACGCCTGCGCCTGCCCCAAACTAGCCAGAGCCATAACGACGGCCTGGACTACGCTGGCAGCTGACTGACTTTCTAAATGTTTAATCAGACTTTGGGTAGCTTGTGGAGCTAAAGCTCCCTGACGCAGCTCCCCCAGTACACGGACAATCGCCACCAGTATTTGAAGGGTTTCCTGCGGGTTAAGGGCACCGCTGTCGCCGGTCTCTACTGCGCCAAACTCCTTTAGGGCATCGGTCAACACACCAAACGCTCGCTGTGCAGTTTGATCGCTCAAGTCAGCAGATGTGCGATCGCAATACCACTCCAACGCTCTAACCGTATCAATCCTCAGGGCCATCGGCGTATGGGTCGATACCAGCACCTGCTGCAAAGCATCGAGGGTATCGCCATCCCCCAACCGACCCAACGCCAGCGCAGTCTGGCAGCTAACACTAAGGTTAATATCCCACAGCAGCGGCTGCAGCCGCTGACTGAGCTGGTAGTGAGCTTGCAAATCCTGACGACGCCCCAACGCCATCACCGCCGATTTACGCACAGCTGCCGATGGATCGCTCAGGGCGCTTAACAAAACAGGTGTGACTAGATCGCTATGGAAACTGCCTAAAGCGTCAATAGCATAGTAGCGGACCTCAGCATTCTCATCCTCGGCAATGCTCACCATCGCTGGAATCACACCGCTAGAGCGCACCTGATTTAAAGCTTTGGCTGCCAGCAGTCGTCGCTGCGGGTAGGTTAGCAGCTGGCTCAAAATATCGACCGCAGCAGTCCCCATGGCGGCCAAGGTCTCAATGGCAAAGGAACTCAGCTCAGTAGACTGCTCAGCCGTGCGATTAACGTAATCGGCTGAGCAGTCAATTTGTCTCGCGATCGCATCAATAACATCGGGTTCAGGAAAATGCCCCAGGGCCCGAATTGTAAACCAATGGGTTTCGCAGTCGACCATGGGGTCGCTCAGGAGTTCTAGGAGAGGTGCGATCGCACGTTTACCCTCTCTCACGATCAGCTTCGAACTATTCCATTTTTGCCCAAAATCACCCGCCTTGAAGTGCTGCCAGTGATCCATCCGATTTTGCAACTCCGAGGATTCCACGCGGCTAAGCCCCCTTGATAGTGGCATACATGCACTCCACAGACGTCACCCCTATTATTCCGTGAAAACGAGTTACAACCCTATAAATATATGCAAATTTCGCCATTCAATATGCAGCTATCGCATTGCCAATCAAAATCAATATGACCTGAGAATTCATCTAAAAAAGTTGCTCAACATTTTATTTGAGTACTGAAAGATCGCGAAAAAATCATACCCCGTCAGCCAAAGACTAATCTCTTTGTCTTCACTACACTAAAGCCCTACGACGAAACTGAGGCAATCATAAACAACAAAAAAATCGCCACTTCAACGCAGAAGTCGCATTACATTTATGCAATAAACGCAACATTCTTAATAAAAGCGTAATCGGCTATACAAACAAAAATAATTATTCTCAATATTCTTAGGTTAACTCGATAGCAAGCGAGCTAAATGAACTCCTGAAGCGGTTCCTTATAAGTGTGTCTAACGGGGCAGGTCCATAGGTTCTTTTTGAATCTTGGTTTCTTGCTCCCGTTTTTTTTGCT
>JBCDFI010000108.1:0-12456 GCA_039178155.1 Cyanobacteria bacterium P01_H01_bin.105 | reverse complement strand
ATGAAGGAACTAGCAATTTTGATGTTACTGCAGAGTGGTTAGGCATCGACCCAACCAACGCAATCGATATGCGTTTTAGGGCACAGGATGTGGGAAATGTAGTAGACCCTGCAGCATTTTTTACACCCGATAGCATCAATACTGGAACCTACTTACCTTCTCCCGAAGTAACATTCAAACGAATCGCCAGAAACATTGACCTTGTGAGCCGTGAAGGATTGGGACAAGCTCTAGAGAATGCAGGTATGACACAGGTTGATGAGGGCCTATATGGTGGTCACCCGTTCTATGGTGTTTATACTGCCGATGGGCAACCGGTTAATTACATCTCGTTGATTGACTTAAAGGGTACAACACTGGTGTTTGTCTGGCCTGACGATCCACGGCAGAGTTAGTTATGTAGCCTGCATTCTTTTAACCCTGTCTTACTCAAGCACTTAGATAGTTGGAATAGTCACGTCAGAAACACGGTCTCTATTGTTTAACCTAGAGGTAGGCTGGCTTTCATTTAGTTTTTGCCCCCATTGTTATGAATGTTTTGAAGCTCCTGTTTAATCCAATTTTTTTGCTGGCGGCGGGTCTGCACGCAGGGCTATTGCTTATTCCAGTGGCCGGGGGGTCCTCCGATACGGCTGTACCTGCCCCTGACCCAGAAGGGGAGAGCATTACGGTGACTCGAATCCCTCCTAAAACGACGCAATCGGCAAAATCTGCAGATCAGTCGGCCCCATCCAGACCGACCCCAGCCGGGGCAACGGCTGTGCGGCCATCTACGGCAGGTGGACAAACCGTAAAAGCTACCTCGCAAGGGCGACCTCAAACAGCTCAGCAAACTAATCAGGACGCCTCTGTCGATCGCACAACCGCAAATCGTCGCCGATCCAATAATGGCAACCACACTAGTGACAGCACGGCTCAGTCAAATCAAACAGATAGCCGGAATAGCTCTAACGAAATTTCGGTATTGCCCGCTGACGACAGCGCTAATAGCGCCAGCACCGATACCAATCGCACCTCCCCAGCCAGTCAGGCTCCTCCCACGCTGGTAGCTTTAAAGAATGGCACCCAATCGGAAATTCCTAATGGGCTGAGAAATTTTTTAGCGCGATTACGACACAGCGTACTGAGAACGACAGATCCAGAAGTTGAAGAGGCTAAGCAAAAATGGCTAGCAACTTTAAATGAGCAACCAGGACTACACGCATCAGCCCCCCAAGCTTTAGATAAAGCCGTAGAAATTCGCTACCCGATTACCCCGGAAGCGAACGGCTCCCTCCGACGATTTGTCAGCTGCCTCACACCTGAACCAGAAAAGGGGCTAGTGGGTGTCGTGGTAGATGCCAACGGCACGATCTCAGCTGAACCTACCCTGCTACGCAGCTCCGGCTATGATTTTCTAAATGACATCGCTTTAGAGAAAGTCAAAACCTATGACAGCTTTCCAGATGAGCGATCTCAAAAGATGTATACCGTACCTGTCGAAGTGGAATACGACAAAAGTGCTTGCATAGATTTAGCCGATCTTCAAACTAATTAAACTTGAGCGCGGTCAGTGAGGATTTCTTGGCCCTCTTCGGTAATCAAGACGGTATGTTCAAATTGGGCGGAGAGCTTGCGATCGCACGTTACCACCGTCCACCGATCTCGCAGAGTGCGAGTGACCTTAGATCCCTCATTCACGATCGGCTCAATCGCCAGCGCCATGCCTGGCTTTAGGGTCACACTAGGCAACTGTTTAGTCCGAAAATTAAATACCGCAGGAGGTTCATGTAGATTCCGGCCGACACCATGCCCGGTAAACTCCTCTACAACCGTGTAGCCACTTGCCCTAATACTGTCCTCGATCGCTCCAGCAATGTCTAGCAGGGTCTTTCCAGGTAGCGCTTGAGCTATTCCCGCATAGAGCGCATCCTCAGCTGCATCCATCAACTTCCGGGCCTTGACATTCACCTTACCCACCGCAATCGTAATGCAAGAATCGCCATGAAAGCCTTCGTAATAGGCTCCAGTATCCACTTTCAATAAATCCCCGGACTTGATCACCTTACGCCGTCGAGGAATGCCATGAACGACTTCATCGTTGATACTGGCACAGATAGACCCTGGAAACCCATGATAGCCTTTGAAGCTAGGTGTAGCGCCCATCTCACGAATACGACGCTCGGCATGATCATCCAAATCTGCCGTCGTCATCCCCGGCTGCACTAGCTCGGAAATTTCTTTAAGCACCGTGGCTACAATCCGCCCAGACTGACGCATCGTAGCCCTCTCAAGCCCAGATTTTAATTCAATCCCCTGATGTTTGCGCGGACCGACCATAACAGGTACAGCCAGGGCTCGCGACAGCAAATTACCTAAGACATTCATAATGGGTGATTGAAGTTTGAAATAGGAGCAACGCAGGAGCCGTAAACATTATTCGACTCATACTATATGACTCATACTATATATAAGTATGCAGGATTCTAGCTTACGTACCCATGACCTAATCTCCCATGGGTAAATAACCTGAATGAGCTGTGCCTCCCTCTCTGTTTTGTGGCTCATCGTTCACGACTTACGATTTCCTCAAAAAAACCGTTGGTGTTTGTGACCATGTTGGCCTAATATTAAAGACCGTGCGCTTTTCAGGGCTTATGAACGCTGAGGAGATTATCCGCTCAATAGAAGCGGAACATATCAAAGAGAATATCCCCAAAATCTATGTTGGGGATACGGTTCGGGTCGGTGTCCGAATCGTAGAAGGTGGTAAGGAACGTGTGCAGCCCTACGAAGGTACAGTCATTGCTATGCGCAATGGCGGTATCAACGAGACCATCACTGTACGTCGCATCTTTCAAGGTGTGGGTGTAGAGCGTGTTTTCTTACTTCATGCACCTCGCGTGGCCAATATTAAGGTCTTACGTAGAGGTAAAGCGCGTCGTGCTAAGTTGTATTATCTTCGCGATCGCGTTGGTAAAGCAACTCGCTTGAAGCAGCGCTTTGATCGTCCCATCGAAAAATAATTCTAGGGCGTATAAAGCCCTGGGATTAAGCCTTACAATGGGATAAGTTCGAAGAGTCGTGCGTCCTTAGTTCAGTTGGTAGAACGTCGGTCTCCAAAACCGAATGTCGGGGGTTCGAGTCCTCCAGGACGCGCTGAGCGATCAGCATAAGTTCTGCCTGAAGCATTCAGATTTATTGCTTAAGAGATATTTTTATTTGTCTCTTAAGCAATGAGCTTTAGGTAGAATTTTTGTTTGGTTGACTCTAGGTCAATGATTGATTCAGTGGCCAGACTCCCCGTAGCAAACAAGGAAGCTAATGACGTGGTCAAAAAGGACGCTAAGAAAGTAGTTGAAAAACAGCAGGCAAGCGATTCTTCTGACTCGTTTGACGCAGGGTCTTTTGTAAAAGGCACTCGCGAAGAATTGAGTAAAGTTGTTTGGCCCTCCAGACAGCAGCTGATTAGCGAATCCGCAGCTGTCATTCTTATGGTAGGCGTGTCTGCCACACTTATTTACTTAGTGGATAAACTCTTTGGTTGGGCTTCTAGACAGGTGTTCTAATGACTTACGCTTCTGACGATCCAAACTATACAGCTGATACTGAGACTCCTAGTGCCCCCGAGGAACCTAGGAAATCTCAATCACGTTGGTATGCAGTACAAGTAGCCTCCGGCTGTGAAAAACGTGTCAAGCTCAATCTTGAGCAGCGCGCAATCACCCTGGATGTATCAAGTCGTATCTTTCAGATCGAGATTCCGCAAACCCCCGCGGTCAAGCTGCGTAAGGATGGCAGTCGTCAGAATATTGAGGAAAAGGTTTTTCCTGGGTATGTTCTCATCCGGATGATTTTGGATGACGACGTTTGGCAAGTAGTCAAAAACACCCCCCATGTCATTAACTTTGTCGGTGCTGAGCAGCGCCGCGCCACTGGACGTGGACGAGGGCATGTTAAACCCATGCCTTTGAGTCGAGCAGAAGTTGAGCGCATCTTTAAGCAGACCCAAGAGCAGGCTCCCGTAGTCAAAGTTGATATGGCTGAGGGTGACAAGATTTTGGTGTTGTCTGGTCCGTTTAAGGACTTTAGTGGTGAAGTCATTGAAGTTAGCCCCGAACGGAGCAAGCTAAAAGCACTGCTATCAATTTTTGGTCGCGATACCCCCGTTGAGCTGGAATTTAACCAAGTGCAAAAAGAGAGTTAATCAATGGCAAAGAAGGTAGTTGCCCTTATTAAGCTGGCAATCCCAGCTGGAAAAGCGAACCCTGCACCGCCAATTGGTCCCGCCTTGGGTCAGCACGGGGTCAATATTATGGCGTTTTGCAAAGAGTACAACGCTAAGACCTCTGACAAAGCTGGACTAATTGTCCCGGTTGAAATTTCTGTATTTGAAGATAGAAGTTTCACCTTTATTCTCAAAACACCGCCGGCCTCTGTGCTGATTAAAAAAGCGGCCAAGATTGAGAAGGGTTCCGGTGAGCCAAACAAGACGAAAGTTGGCTCAATCACCCGTGCCCAATTGCAAGAGATTGCTGAAATGAAAATGCCTGACCTCAACGCCAATGACGTTGAAGCAGCTATGAACATCATTGAAGGCACTGCTCGCAATATGGGAGTTACTGTGTCTGATTAGTGTCAGACTTCAGTTTCAGTTTCATCATCTATTTGATTAATCATCATCTGGGGAAGAAGCTGAGCTTCGCTATCACCCCAAGGAGTTAAAGAATGGCTAAGAAAGTGTCGCGCCGCTTGAAAGAGCTGCAGGCAAAAGTACAGGACAAACTGTACGAGCCTTTAGAGGCTATGGAGCTGGTCAAAGAGACCGCCACTGCAAAATTCAATGAAACTATCGAGGCCCACATTCGACTAGGCATTGATCCTAAATACACCGATCAGCAGTTACGGACAACTGTGGCGTTACCTAAGGGTACCGGTCAGACTGTTCGTGTTGCCGTTATTGCCCGTGGAGAAAAGGTAGCAGAAGCTACCGATAACGGAGCCGATATGGCCGGTTCAGAGGAGCTGATCGACGAAATTCAAAAGGGCATGATGGATTTTGATATCTTGATTGCTACGCCCGATATGATGCCTAAGGTCGCTAAGCTAGGACGCATACTGGGTCCTCGTGGTTTGATGCCATCCCCTAAAGGCGGCTCGGTTACATTTGATTTGGCTCAGGCTATCAATGACTTTAAGGCCGGTAAACTAGAGTTCCGTGCTGATAAGTCTGGTATTGTCCACGTCATGTTCGGCAAAGCAGACTTTGCTGCTGACGATCTGCTGGTAAATCTTAAGGCCTTACAGGAGACGATTGATCGTAACCGTCCCTCCGGTGCTAAAGGTAGATACTGGCGTACAGTCTCAGTAGCTGCTACGATGGGGCCTGCGATTAAGATGGATATCAGTGCGCTGCGAGATCTTAAGTTTGAAGATGCTGCTGCATAGATAGTCTTAACACCTGCTATTAAGGCAGCAGGTTTACAAATTTTGGAGGTATTGCCGCTCAAAAACCACCCAACAAACAAATAGGCATTCGAAGACAGCAGGTGCATTGTGTTTAATATCCTGCCGAGGTGTAGAGTTTGGGCGTGAGTAGCGCTTATCTTTGGGCCTCGGCGATTAGCTGAGGCCCTTTTGATTTTTTGAATTCCTAACTCGGGTTGAGCAACCGCAATATTTTCAAGCTATCCCCGCAATTAAGGAGGTGAGATTCGAATGGGGAGAACCCTACAAAACAAACAAGAGATTGTTGCTGAGCTTAAGGATCTCCTAAGCGACACACAATCAATTTTTGTTATTGACTACAAAGGTCTGACGGTAGCCGAAATTGGCGACCTACGGAATCGAATTCGTGAGAAGGGTGGTACATGCAAGATTGCCAAAAATACCCTGATCCGGATTGCGGTTCAAGATGATGAGAATTGGCAACCTGTACAGGAGTTCTTGAAGGACACCACTGCATTGTTGCTAACTCAAGAAGATATTGGCGGTGTTGTTAAGGAATATAAAAAATTCCAGAAAGACACCAAAAAGACCGAGCTGCGCGGCGGCGTTTTGGAAGGTAAAGCTCTGACTCAAACAGAAGCTGAAGCCTTAGCCGATCTGCCTAGTAAGGAAGAACTGTATGCGCGGATTGCTGGTGCGCTCAATGCCCTGGCGACGAAAGTTGCGGTGGGCATCAAGGAAGTGCCATCGTCTGTTGCTCGTGGTCTTCAGGCCTATGTCGACAAAGAAGGTGGCGAAGACGGCGAATAAGTTCCGGCTTTTATCGATTACCGATCCATTTTGTAATTAATCAAGGAGAAATCCATGTCTGCTGCAACTGACGAAATTTTGGAAAAGCTGAAGTCTCTAACTTTGCTAGAGGCATCTGAACTCGTTAAACAGATTGAAGAAACCTTTGACGTCAGCGCTGCTGCACCTGCTGGTGGCATGATGATGATGGCAGCTGGCGGTGCCGGTGCTGGCGGCGGAGAAGAAGCTGAAGAGAAGACTGAATTCGACGTTGTTCTCGAAGACTTCGGTGGTAACAAGATTGCCGTCCTTAAAGCCGTTCGTGCCCTGACTGGTCTAGGCCTTAAGGAAGCTAAGGCGATGGTTGAAGGTGCTCCTAAAGCCATCAAAGAAGGCATTTCTAAGGATGATGCTGAAGCTGCTAAGAAGCAGCTTGAGGAAGCTGGTGCTAAGGTCTCTGTTAAGTAACAGACCCTTTTGTTGTGTCTAGCTATTGAGCCTTAATCATAAGTCTCTTTAAGTAGATTGATCAGCTAGATGCAAAGAGCATCGAACAACTTCTGAGTTTAGAAATAAGTGCCCCACTGCCTAAAAGCAATGGGGCATTTGTCGTATGGAGGCACCTCAAACCTATAGAAACAAGAAAATCTATCTCAGTCTCAAGCGCGTTATTTTCCTGTTCGCGCCTTTCTTGTTCGCGCCTTTCCTGCTTATAACTTATGTAGCGTGTATTACATGATGTGAACCACTGCAAACTTATTGCCTGAATAGGAGTCATTGACACTATGGGGTGGCATCAAAGTTAAATAGACACCATCTGATGAAAAGGAGAATCAATACGCTGAATCGATACCTTACTGATTGTTTAAATTGAACTAATTTTTGTCTGAGCTATGCGCACACTTAAAACTTACAAGCTTGAAATCATTTTATTTTTATCTACTTTTGGAATCTTAGGGGTTTTCTTTCTAAGTATTTCAGGGAATCTCACGCCAAATACAATAAATATCGCAGCCAACTCAAGCTCAGACAGTTCTAGTTCCAATGAAACAACAGCGACTGCCAAAACATCTTTGTCAGCGCGATTTAGCGATGGAACACAGAGCCTATTGCCCAACCCTTCAGGCTTAAAAAGACAAGGTATGGAAGCCTATGCCAAGGGTGATTATGTCCAAGCAGTTACTAGCCTAGAAAATGCACTCAGCGGAAACCGTAATGATCCTGAGGCGTTTATATATTTGAACAATGCTCGTATTGGCAATCGACCTGCCTACACATTGGCCGTAATTGCACCAGTTGGTAGCACAAGCGAAATTGGCTTAGAAATTTTGCGGGGAGCGGGGCAGGCCCAACAAGAGTTAAATCAATTGGCTGGAGATGATGGCATACCGATTAAACTTCTCATTGCTAATGATAATAATGAAGCTAGCATCGCTAAATCTGTAGCGGCTGAATTAGTCAATCGATCTGAAGTTTTAGGCGTTTTGGGGCATTACAGCAGCGGTGTCACGTTGGAAGCCGCGCCGGTTTATAACCAAGGCAAACTGCCCATGGTCTCTGCCATTAGTACATCTGTAGAACTCTCTGGCTTTAGTCCCTACGTTTTTCGAACAGTCCCCAGTGATAGTTTTGCCGCTGCCGCTTTGGCCCGCCATATGATAGATGGTCTAAACGCGCAAAAGGCTCTTCTTTACTACGATTCCAATAGTGCCTACAGCCTTTCATTAAAGAATGAATTTACCACCTCAGTCTTTAGTGACGGTGGCGAGGTGGTTACGGAATATGACCTGGCCGATGCAGCTTTTGATGCTGATCAACAGATTGCATTGGCGAAAGAACAAGGCATTGATGTAATTATGCTTGCATCTAGCACCGATACGCTCGAACCCTCCTTGGCCGTAATGGCAGCTGTCAACCAAGAAATTCCTCTGATTGGAGGTGATGATCTGTATCATCCGCAAGTGTTGGAAGATGGAGGAGATGACGCTCAGGGTCTGGCCGTTGCGGTGCCCTGGCACGTATTGTCCGATCCAAACTCTGAATTTGTCACCAATGCACGACAGATTTGGGGTGGTGATGTTAGCTGGCGCAGTGCTATGGCCTATGATGCGATCGCATCTCTAGGAGCCGCGCTTTTAGAAACCCCTAGCCGTGAAGGTATCCGTAATACCTTACGTCAGGCCGAATTCTCAGCAGATGGTGCCACAGGCAATGTCCGCTTTTTACCCTCGGGCGATCGCAACCGAGCAGCTCAGCTGGTACAAATTCAAGCGGGAAATCGTTCTGGTATTGGGTTTGACTTTGTTCCTATTGAGTAACGCTTAGAGCAACGCACCTTGTCCCTTGGCTTCAGCAATCGCTTACTCTGTTGTTTCGAGGTCAGGCACGGCTGAGATCCAGAAAAAGTCGGCAAGTTCTGGTGCTGTCGATATAGGGTTCAGCAAGACACTATAGGCCACGATATCAGAGCCAAGGCGGCGTTCAACTCGGCTGGGAATTCCAAAATCAAAAACGACATGCCCCTCTCCTGCCAGCACAATTACCTGGGTGTCTGGAGAAGCAGTGACATAGTCAGCAACTGCTTCGGCCATGGTTTCATCCCACAGCACCTGAGCTGCAAAAAAGTTCTCAAAGCTAGGACCGCTGTGGCCGTGACCACCGTGCTGACCAAATACCTCGGCCACCATCGCCTGATAATTTTCATCACTGGTGTCGATTTCGTCGAGCGGTGGAATGTACTCTAGCTCATCGCCACTCAGACTGGCTAAGCCTTCTCTCGCAACTTTACGAGTGATTTCCCTGGGCGTATTCAGGGCAATCAGCGGAATTTGATTGCTCTGGGCGTAGCGAATGATCGGGGCATACAGTTCCCAGTCAAAGCCCCAGCGGGTTTCATATTCGCTTTGCTTTACCAATTCCGTTTCCGTAATCTCCCCTGCAATATACTGATCCAAAACGGACTGAAACGGACGCTGAAACATTTCCAACCCAATGGCTACATTGCCGTCAGCCTCGTGCATGGCTGTAATAATATCGAGCTGAGCAATGTGATCGGCCACATCCGTATGGGTTTCGCCCAGGTAAATAATGTCGGCTTCGGTCAGGGCAGTAAGAATTTCTTGATTGGCTGATGTGATGTCCTGTGAGACTAACTGGGTGGTTTGTGCGATCGCATCGCCACTACCCACAGTCATAGGATCTGCAGTCGGTAAAATATAATGTTTCCCCAGCCCTATACCAACAATCAATAACGCTGTTCCACCACCCAGTAACCAGGAAAATCGCACAGCTCAAGCTCCACCAAAAAATTGATTTAGACGTAGTCTAGCCCAGATTTTCTCAGGACAGTTGATGCCAGTAAAAGGAAGTCCCAGAAAATGCTAGAAGGAACATGCAGAGCACTGAGGCAGTCTGGAGTATTGCTTGCCAGGATTTACTTCGAGCAGATAGGTTACTAATGTTGCCTCCACAGCTGCCGACTTCATGATTGCCACCGCTGCCACCCACACGATTACTTTGCCCGAAATGGGCTGTGGCACCTGGGCCTGGGGCAATCGTCTGCTATGGGGCTACGACGAAAGTATGGATGCGGGTCTGCAACAGGTATTTGACTACTGCGTTAAAAATGGCGTCACCCTATTTGATACAGGCGATTCCTACGGAACTGGAAAACTCAACGGCCAAAGCGAAAAACTCCTAGGGCAATTTAGTCAGGCCTACCAAGGCCCCAATCAAGACAAAATTTGTCTGGCCACCAAACTTGCCGCCTACCCCTGGCGATTAACCCGAAATATGATGGCCGATGCAGGGCGAGCATCGCTATCACGCATGGGACGTCTAGACATTGCCCAGATGCACTGGCCTACCGCCAACTATTTTCCCTGGCAAGAAGGCCCTCTTTTAGACGGTCTAGCCGATTTATACGAGCAGGGTTTAGTCAAAGGTGTCGGGCTATCAAACTATGGCCCCAAACGTCTGCGCTGGGTCCATAAACGCTTTTCAGAACGTGGCATTCCAATCACATCGCTACAGGTTCAATATTCATTGCTGTCTACGTTCCCGATTACAGAGCTAGGTCTTAAAGACGTTTGTGACGAACTGGGGATTCAGCTAATTGCCTACAGTCCATTGGGGTTAGGACTGCTGACGGGTAAATACAGTGAAGACACGCCCAAACCTAAAGGATTACGAGGTATTTTATTTCGACAGTTACTACCCGGTATTCAACCTCTGCTCGACTGTCTGCGAGAAGTGGCTGCAGAACGAGACAAAACCATGGCTCAAACCTCACTTAACTGGTGTATTTGTAAAGGAACTATTCCGATTCCGGGAGCCAAAACCTTAGAGCAAGCCACCCAAAATGTCGGTGCGTTAGGCTGGCGACTCAGCTCCAGCGAAGTCGACGAGCTAGATCGAGCTGTCACGACTTCTGATAAGCAAATGGTTCAAAATATTTTTCAAACTCGGTAACTTAGCTCAAAACCGTCTCTACAGCCATCCTTGATCTTTCATTAGTCCCGTTAGCTTACGTTTACGTATGTGTTTAGACACCAGCTTCTGACTGTAGCGATACCAAGTAGAGTCTTCATTTTGGGCGAGATAGGCACGTTGCACTCGCTGCAGCCAACTGACAGCTATGTCATAGTCTTTAGCTTTGCCAGCATCCATGATGGTTTCGGCTTCTCGTTTGGCGATTTTGATTACCCAGTGGCTGTGGCTAGCAATCGCAGCATCCATTACTCGCATAACCAGTTTGGGCCGGACAAGACTATGGGCAAAGGGTGAAACGGTTGCGATCGCATCTTCCACCAAACCCTCATACAAAAAGATATCCACCTTAGATTCCCGCGCCATCCACTCATCCATAGCTCGGAGGTGGGTCAACAACATAGCCCTTGTTTCTGGCCAGTCCGAAGCTAAAGACTCAACTGTTTGATATTCCTGTAGCGACGGCTGAGCCTGAAAAGCGATAACTCTAGCCTCCAGTGCCGTCTCTTGCTCATCTAATCCTGCGGCCAGTTCGCTGGTCCACACCGCAAAGTCGTATCTGCCTACAGATCGATCCGCTTCAAACCGCAGCCCCTGAATCGCAATATCTAAAGCCTGGGCCAGCTTATTTTGCGCTCTAAGAATTTCTGCCAAGGCTTTAGCCTCTGACAGAGTCGTCATCACCTCAGCCGCTTCATCCACTGCTTCATCGGTGCGGCCCAGCTGCCCTAACATGGCCAAATACTCTTCCATATGGCCTTCAGCCTGGGCCAAGTACAAATACTCTTCGTAACGTTCCTGCCGTTGCAAAATCTTAAGGCGTACCTGGCTAAAGCTATCGGCCCAGCTAGGTGCTTCTCCAGACCAAGCCCCTAGTTCTGAAATCTCTCCTTGAAGTACACGCACCAAAGGAGGATAATCCCAACCTTGACGCAGCGCTTCGAGAGCCATAGAGAAACTCCCCAGCTCCGTTTGCCATTCCCCCAGCTTTTCCTGCCATTCCAAAGTCTCATCGGTGGTCAGGTCCGTACTCAAAATAGCTTCGGTCCAGACTGCATCTAAGTCCAAAGCAAACTCATCCGGTCCCATGCCGAGCATGTCGTACACCTCGCCCCAGTAGGAAACACACGCATCAGTAATCGCCTCCATGACAGATAGGGCATTATGACCATCCTCCACTTCGAGAAATGTCAGCGCATCCTCTGCTACATCATTTAGTTCGTAAAGGGAACCATCATCCTCACCCCCATATTCCCAGTGCTGAACCGTGGTACGAATAATTTCTCGTACCCGTCGTCTATATACAGCCTGATCAATACTGGTTTGACGCTGAGGCCGTTTAGACTTTGTAGCGGCTTGAGTCTGAAATGGCTGAACTGAGCGACTGACATAAAAATCTACCGACTCGATCAGCGCTGGGTTTTCTTCTACCAGTTTCTGTACCAAGCCTTGAGTTTGCACAAGATTGAGCGAGTCTAAAAGTTGGGCCAATGTGGCTCGTTGCTCAATAGTGTCCGGCTGTTCGATACAGGCGATTAGCGTAGCGACGATGTGCTTGCACCAGCCCTCAAAAGAATAGGGACAGCTGCAGTGGGTGCGAGTAATCCCGCCACTATCAAAGTCAACGGTAATCCGATAAGGCAGAGCCTCGTTACCTTCCACTTCGCTTTGTAGGGTGTTCTGCCGCTGAGTCAGCGATACCACTGCTCCAGACTTCCAGTAGCTCTGGCCTCGCGAGAACGATTTATCTGT